>CANBNK010000011.1 GCA_947371015.1 Acetobacteraceae bacterium
CTGCCCGTTTCCAATTGCAGCGTCGCCAAACTGCCCGCGGGCATGTGGCGCCCGGCGCGACGCGTGTTATAGACGCGCCATGGTGAACGACACGGCCCCCATGACCCGACGCGCGCTGCCTCCGCTGTTCCTGCTGCTCAGCCTGGCGCTGCTGCCGGGGTGCTCGACCCTGCGCAGCCTGAACCCCTGGGACGGAAACGACGCCGCCCTGGCCCAGGCCCGGGTGCCGCGCGACGGCGACCCGACCATCGACCGCACGCCGGAAGGCCTCTACGCCGCGGGCGTCGAAGCGCTGCAGGCGCGCCGATTCCAGGCGGCGGTGGACCTGTTCGACCAGGTGGAACGCGACCACCCGTATTCGGCCTGGGCGACCAACGCCAAGATCATGACCGCGTATGGCGAATATCAGCGCAACCGCTACACCGAAGCGGTCGGCGCGCTGGACCGCTTCATCCAGTTGCACCCGGCGCACCGCGACATCGCCTACGCCTACTACCTCCGCGCGCTCTGCTACTATGAGCAGATCAGCGACGCCCAGCGCGACCAGCGCACCACCGAGCAGGCCATGGCGGCATTGCAGGACGTGGTGAATCGCTTCCCCGAGTCGTCCTACGCCCGCGACGCCCGGCTGAAGATCGACCTGGGCCGCGACCACCTGGCCGGCAAGGAAATGAACGTCGGCCGCTTCTACGAACGTCAGCGGCTGTACTCCGCCGCGATCGGCCGCTTCCGCCGCGTGGTCGAGGAATTCCAGACCACCAACCACGTGCCCGAGGCGCTGCACCGCCTGATCGAGATCTACCTGGCGCTGGGCCTGGATGAGGAGGCGAAGAAGACCGCTTCCGTGCTCGGCCACAACTTCCCGGGCAGCCCCTGGTACCAGGACAGCTACGCGCTGCTGGTGGAAGGCGCGCCTGGGGCCGATTCCGGCCGCCCCGGCCTGATGCGCCGCAGCCTGCGCAGCATCGCGTCGCTGTCGCCCTTCTAGGCACAGTGGGCGGCGCATGCTCGCCTCCCTCGCGATCCGCGATGTGGTGCTGATCGATCGGCTGGACCTGAGCTTCGGGCCCGGCCTGTCGGTGTTGACCGGCGAAACCGGCGCCGGCAAGTCGATCCTGCTCGACAGCCTGGGCCTGGCCTGTGGCCTTCGGGCGGAAGCCGGCATGGTCCGCAGCGGCCAGGCACAGGCCAGCGTCGCGGCCGGCTTCCTGCCCCCGGCCGGCCACCCCGCTTTGGCGCTGCTGCAGGAACAGGGCATCGAGGCCGATGACGACATGCTGGTGCTGCGCCGCGTGGTGCAGGCCGATGGCCGCAGCCGCGCCTTCGTCAACGACCAGCCCGTCGCCGTCGGCCTGCTGAAGCGCCTGGCCGCGCTGCTGGTGGAGGTCCAGGGCCAGCACGACCAGGTCGGCCTGGCCGACCCGGCCAGCCATGCCGGGTTGCTGGACGCCTTCGGCGCTCTGGATGGCAAGCGCAACGCCACCGGCGCCGCCTGGCGAGACTGGCGCGCCGCGGAGCGCAAGCTGGCCGAGGCGCGCGAAGCCATCGCCGCCGCCCAGCGCGACGAGGAGTTCCTGCGACACGCGGTCGAGGAACTGACCGGCCTTTCGCCGGAGGAAGGCGAGGAGGCCGAGCTTTCCAAGGAACGCCAGCAGCTCCAGCAGGGCGAGCGCCGCGCCGAGCAGATCGCCGCTGCGCTGAGTGAGTTGCAGCCGCGCGACCGCCGCAAGGGCGGCCCGGCCGAGGCGATGCGCCAGGCCGCCCGCGCGCTGGAGCGCCTGCCAAGCCCGACCAATGAGGAATGCCAGCCGGTATTGGCGGCCCTGGCCACCGCGCAGGACGCGCTGTCCGATGCCGAAGCACTGCTGGAACGGCTGTTGCAGGAAGGCGGCCCCGACCCGCGTCGGCTGGAGAACCTGGAGGAGCGGCTATTCGGCCTGCGTGCTGCTGCCCGCAAGCATGGCGTGGCCGTGGTGGAACTGCCGACGCTGCTGGAGCAACTGCGCGAACGCCTGGGCGCGCTGGATGCCGGCACCGGCCGGGTCGCGCAGTTGGAACAGGCCGCCGCCACGGCCCGCGCCGCCTACCTGAAGGCCGCCGCCGCACTATCAGAAACCCGCCGCGCCGCTGCCGGCAAGCTGGAGAAGGCACTCGCCAAGGAGTTGCCGCCGCTGAAGCTGGACCGCGCCCGCCTGGTGGTTGAAGTGGCTGCGAAGGAGGAAGGCGGCTGGGGGCCGGAAGGCCAGGACCGCGTGACCTTCCTGGTCTCCACCAACCCGGGGCAGACGCCGGGCCAGCTGATGAAGATCGCCTCGGGCGGCGAGTTGTCCCGCCTGATGCTGGCGCTGAAGGTGGTGCTTGCCGCCGGCTCCCCCGTGCCCACCTTGGTGTTCGACGAGGTGGATGCCGGCATCGGCGGCGCCACCGCGGCGGCGGTGGGGGAAAGGCTGGAACGCGTGGCGGAACGCTTGCAGGTGCTGGTGGTGACGCATTCGCCGCAGGTGGCGGCGCGCGGCGCGGCGCATCTGCGCGTCAGCAAGTCAGTCAAGGCCGGCCGAGCGAGCACGCTGGTGGAAGCGCTGCCCAAGGCCGAACGGCGCGAGGAACTGGCGCGCATGCTGGCCGGCGAGCGCGTGACCGAAGCGGCGCGCGCCGCGGCGGATAGTTTGCTGACGGGTGGGCTGCTGTGACGCCTGTGGAAGCGCTGACCGAGGAAGCAGCAGCCACCGAACTCGCACGCCTGGCCGCCGAGATCGCCCACCACGACAAGCTCTACCATGAGCAGGACGCGCCCGAGGTCAACGACGCCGCGTACGACGCGCTGGTCCGCCGCAACCGCGCCATCGAGGCCCGCTTCCCCGAGTTGATCCGCGCGGACAGCCCCTCTAGCCGCGTCGGCACCGCCCCAGCCGAGGGTTTTTCCAAGCTGAAGCACGGCGTGCCGATGCTCTCGCTCGACAACGCCTTCGCCCCCGAGGACTTCGCCGAGTTCTGCGCCCGCATCCGCCGCTTCCTCGGCCTGAAGGACGACGTGCTGCATTTTGTGGGTGAGCCGAAGATCGACGGCCTTTCGGTCAACCTGACCTACGAAAACGGCCGCTTCATCCGCGGCGCCACCCGCGGCGACGGTGCCGAGGGCGAGGACATCACCGCCAACCTGCGCACGCTGCGCGACCTGCCGCTGCGGCTGAGGGGAGCCCCCGAGCGCATCGAAATCCGCGGCGAGGTTTTTTGTGGGAAGCAGGAATTCCTCGCCTTCAATCAGGCCGAAGCCGAGGCGGGACGCCGCATCTACGCCAATCCGCGCAACTTCGCCGCCGGCAGCCTGCGCCAGCTGGACGCCAAGATCACCGCCGCCCGGCCGCTCAAGCTCTTCGCCTACGCCATGGGCGCCGCCAGCAGCGTGCCCGTGACCACGCATTGGGACTGGCTGAAGCAGCTGGAAAGCTGGGGGTTCAGCGTCAACCCGATCAGCCAGCGGCTGGAAACCGAGGCCGACGCCGCCGCCTTCCAGGCGCGCGTGGGCAGCGAACGCGCTGGCCTCGCCTATGACATCGACGGCGTGGTGTACAAGCTGGACCGGCTGGACTGGCAGACCCGCCTCGGCTTCGTCGGCCGCGCGCCGCGCTGGGCCATCGCCTGGAAGTTTCCGGCCGAGCAGGCCACCACGCGCCTGCTGAAGATCGAAATCCAGGTGGGCCGCACCGGCGCCCTTACCCCGCGTGCCGTCATGGAGCCGGTGAACGTCGGTGGCGTCGTCGTGCAGCACGCCACGCTGCACAATGAAGACGAGATCGCCCGCAAGGATGTCCGCGTCGGCGACACGGTGGTGCTGCAACGCGCCGGCGACGTCATCCCGCAGATCGTCTCCGCCGTGCTGGACAAGCGCCCAGCGGAGAGCACGCCCTTCGCCTTCCCCACCCTCTGCCCCGCCTGCAACAGCCACGCCGTGCGCGCGGAAGGCGAGGTGGTCCGTCGCTGCACCGGCGGCCTGATCTGCCCGGCGCAGACCACCCAGCGCCTGCAGCACTTCGTCGCCCGCAACACGCTGGATATCGAGGGCCTGGGCGAGGAACGCATCCAGGAACTGTTCGAGCTCGGCTGGCTGCGCTCGCCGGCCGATATCTTCCGCCTGCCCGACCGCGCCGCCGAACTCGGCACCCGCGAAGGCTGGGGCGAGACCAGCGTCCGCAACCTGCTGCGCGGCATCGAAGCCCGGCGCGCCCCGCCGCTGGACCGCTTCATCTTCGCGCTCGGCATCCGCCGCATCGGCGAAGCCAATGCCAAGCTGCTGGCCCGCCACTACCATTCCCTGCCGGAATGGCGGGAGAAGATGCTCGCCGCCCGCATCATCGGCAGCGAGGCGCGCGAGGAACTCGGCAGCATCCAGGGCATCGGCCCGTCCATCGCGCAGGAACTGGTGGAGTTCTTCGCCGAGCCGCGCAACCTGGCGGCGCTGGATGACCTGGCCAGCTTCGTCACGCCGCAACCGGTGGAGATCGCCGCCGCCGATAGCCCCTTCGCCGGCAAGACCGTGGTTTTTACCGGCACGCTGGAGACCATGACCCGCCCGGAAGCCGAGGCCCAGGCCGAACGCCTCGGCGCCAAGGTGACCAAGAGCGTCAGCAAGAAGACCGATTTTTTGATCGTCGGCGCCGATGCCGGCAGCAAGGCCGCGAAGGCCGCCGAACTGGGCGTCACCACCCTCACCGAAGCCGAGTTCCGCAGCCAGGCCAACATGGCGTGACCGCCCCGCGCGAGGACGGCCGCTTCCACAACGTCGCCAACCCTCAGCGCCCGCCGCTGAAGGCGGTGTTGAACTGGCAACGCACCCGCCAGCCGGTGCCCTGGCCAACGTGGAGCCACGACCCGCCGCAGCCACCGCCGGCGCCGCTGGCCAGCGGCATCAGCGCCACCTTCATCAACCACGCCAGCTTCTACCTGCGCATCGGCGGCGTTGGCGTGCTGATCGACCCGATGTACAGCAAGCGGTGCAGCCCGATCCCCTTCCTCGGCCCCAAGCGCGTGCGCGCGCCGGGCCAACCGCTGGCGGCGCTGCCGGGGGTGGACCTGCTGCTGGTCAGCCACAACCACTACGACCACATGGACCTGCCGACGCTGCGCCAGGTTCGCCGCCACTGGAACCCGCCCACCGTCACCGGCCTGGAAAACGCCCGCCACCTGCGCAAGGCCGGCCTCCACGCGCAGGAGCTGGACTGGTGGCAATCCACCGAGGTCGCCGGCCTCCGCATCACCTATGTCCCGGCGCAGCATTTCTCGGCGCGCGGCCTGCACGACCGCAACCGCAGCCTATGGGGCGGTTTTGTCATCGAGGGCGGCGGCCAGACCATCTACTTCGCCGCCGACAGCGGCTGGTGCGGCCACTTCGCCGAGATCGCGGAACGCTTCCCGCGCATCGACCTGGCGCTGATCCCGATCGGTGCCTATGAGCCGCGCTGGTTCATGCGCCCGCAGCACATGGACCCCGAGGAAGCCGTGCGCGCCCACCTGGCGCTCGGCGCGCGGCGCAGTATCGGCATGCATTTCGGCACCTTCGCCGGCCTCACCGACGAAGCCATCGACGCGCCCGAACAGGCACTGGCCGAGGCGCGCAAGAAGCACGGCGTGGCCGAGGACGCCTTCACCACCCTGCCCTTCGGCGCCACGCTGGCGCTGTAGCGTCGCCTGAGCGACCGACTCACGCCCTTCGGCGCAAGCGCCTCGGACGGTCAGGCGCTACTCGGGCCCGAACTCCCGCACCAGCACCGCCAGCCGCTCCCGCGTTTCTGCGAGATAGGCGGCGTAGTCGGCCGGGCCGCGGCCATGCGCCGTCACCCCCGCCGCCGCCAGCCGCGTCAACACCGCCGGCTCGCGCAGCGCCTCCAGCACCTGGGCGCCCAGGGTCTCGCGGTCCGCCTCCGGCCAGGTGCGCGCGGCGAAGATGCCCTGGCTGCCCTCGGCCTTGAAGGCGGGGAAGCCAGCCTCCGCGCTCGTCGGCATGTCAGGCAGCGCCGGGCTGCGCGCCGGCCCCGGCGTGGTGATCGCCACCACCTGCCCGGCCGCCGCCAGTTCCAGCACCGCGCCCTGCGGCGCCAGCAGCATGGCGATCCGCCCGGCGGTCAAATCCACCATCGCCGCCGCGCTGCTGCGATACGGCACTTTTACCAGGGTCACCCCAGCCTCCCGCTGCAAGGCGCGCATGCCCAGCGCCGCCCCTCCCGGAGAGGTGTAGTAGCCCAGCTCCCCCGGCTTCTGCCGCGCCAGCGCCATCAACCCCGCCAGGTCGCGCACCCCCAGTTGCACCGCCGCCGCCAGCACCAGCGGGTTGGCCGAGGTTCCCGCCACCGGCACCAACTCCGCCACCAGGTCGAAGCCCGGCGGCGTCGTGGGCGGCACCGTCACCAGGTCGCCAAAGCTGTACATCACCGCCTCGCCCGGCCTGGCCCGCAGCAGCGCATTGGCGGCGACGATCCCTTCGCCACCGGCGGCGTTCTCCACCAGCACCTGCTGGCCGCGCCGCTGGGTCAGCGCCTCCGCGATGACGCGGGCCGCCAGGTCCACGGTGGAGCCCGGCCCCAGCGAGACGATCATCCGCAATGGCCGGGGCTGCGCCCGCGCCGGCAGGGCGAGCAGGAGCGGGGCAGCCAACAGAGCACGGCGCGGCAGGCGCATCGGGGCTTCCTTCACAGCGGCGCGCAGGCCTCAACCAGCCAGGCGGCGGTCGCAGCGTCGCAGAGCGGCGCCACCTCGGCCAGCACCCGCGCATGGTAGGAATCGACCCAGGCGCGCTGCCTTGCCCCCAACATGGGCAGGTCGATCAAGGCGCGGTCATAGGGCGCCAGGGTCAGCGTCTCGAACGCCAGGAACGGTTTTACCTGGTCCGCCAGCGCCGGCGCCTCCTGCACCAGCACCAGGTTTTCAATGCGAATGCCGTACTGCCCCGGCAGGTAGTAGCCAGGCTCGTCCGACAAAATCATCCCCGGCTGCAACGGCACTGGCTTGGCGGCGCGGGAAATACCGGCAGGCCCCTCATGCACCGACAAAAAGCTGCCGATGCCGTGGCCGGTGCCGTGGTCGTAGTCCAGCCCAACCTCCCACAGCGCCGCTCGCGCCAGCACATCGATATGCGGCCCCGCCACGCCCTTGGGGAAGCGCAGCGTCGCCAGCGCGATATGCCCCAGCAGCACCCGGGTAAACCGCTCCCGCAGGCCGTCCGGCGCTGGGCCAGGCCCGGTCCACAGCGTGCGGGTGATATCGGTGGTGCCATCGAGGTACTGCCCGCCACTGTCCAGCAGGAAGCACTCGTCGGCGTTGATCCGCCGGTCGGTCTCCGGCGTCACCCGATAATGCACGATGGCGCCATGCTCGCCGGCACCGGATATCGCCGGGAAGCTCTCGCCGCGGAACAGCGGTTGCGCCGCCCGGCATTCCAGCAGCTTCGCCGCCGCCGAAAGCTCGGTCTGCCCGCCCTCCGGGGCCGCCGCGCTGAACCAGGCCAGGAAGGCCGCCATGGCAGCGCCATCCCGCCGATGCGCCGCCCGCGCGCCGTCCTGTTCCACCGGGTTCTTGCAGGCGCGCGGCAGGCGGCAAGGGTCCTCGCCGTCGCGCGGCTCGGCGCCGGCCTCGCGCAACGCCTGGACGAACCAGGCCGGCGTCGCCTCGGCATCCACCCGCACCCGCTGGCCTTCCAGCGCCGCCAGGGCGGCCGTCAGCTCGGCGCGCGGCCGCACCTGCACCTCGTTGCCCAGATGCGCCAGCGTCGCCGCCGGCACCTTCACCAGGTCCAGGAACAACTCAACCCGGGCGTCGTCGTGCAGCAGCGCGAAGGCCAGCGCCAGCGGCGTATTCTCCAGGTCGGCGCCGCGGATGTTCAGCAGCCAGGCGGCACTGTGCGGGTCCGCCAGCACCGCCGCGGCGTCGCCAGCATCGCGCAGCGCCTTGGCCGCCTCGGCCCGCTTCGCCGCCGCCGTCACCCCGGCATATTCCAGCGGATGCGCCACCGCGGCAGCCAGCGGCGGCGCCGGCCGATCCGCCCACACCGCGTCCAGCGGGTTGGCGTCCAGCGGCACCATCTCCACGCCTTCGGGCGAAAGCCGGCGCAGCGCTGCCTCGCTATGCAGCCAGGGGTCGTAGCCCACGCGCTTGCCCGCGGCGTGCTGCTTCAGCCAGCCACCCGGCGGATTGTCGGTGATGTGCTGCTGCTGCCAGATCGCCGGGTCGCTCTGCTGCACCGCCTGGGTGGTGTAGCGGCCATCGGTGAACAGCGCCGCCCCAGGGAATGATGGTTCCGCGAGAACAACCGCCAACCCGGCGCTGCCGGTAAAGCCGGTGAGCCAGGCCAGCCGCTCACCGCTCGCCGGCACATACTCCCCCAGGAACTCATCGGCGCGCGGCACCAGGAAGCCGTCCACCCCGGCCTCGGCCAGCCGCGCCCGCAGCGCGGAGATTCGCTGCGCCGGGGTCATGCCAGACGTCCGCTTAGTTGCTCATTCATAATTGCATCCATCCACAGAATTTCATGCACTGAACGCATGGCAAGCCTGCCACCTTCACGCATTGAACCGACCCTGAGAGAGCGTATCTCGCAGTTGCGAACTCCACGACGGCCATTTCCGGCGCGTCGAACCCCAAGGATACCGACAATGAGCGCCCGCATCACCAAGGCGGAAGTGGCTTTCATGTTCCCCACCGCGCGCAACGACGCCGCGGACCGGAATGAAGCGCTGCGTCTGGCCGGGGCAAGCGCGCACCAGGCCGCCATCATGGCCGGCCTCCACCGCCTGGTTGCCCGCGTCGCCGCCTGGCCGGCCCGCGCTCGCGCCCGTGCCGAACTGTCCGCGATGGACAGCCGCGAGCTCCGCGACCTGGGCCTGACCCATGGCGACATCGACGCCGCCATCGACGGCGGCCGCTGAGCCTCCCGCCAAGCGCCGACCAACCTTCGGCGCGTCCCACGACCCTCTCCCGAACGCGTCCCGCGTGACGCGCATGACGGTTACGGCGTGAACCGTCGTTGTCGCCGCGGGCTTGCCACGGTGTTATGGCGGCATGAAAGCCGCCATCTGGGCCGTGGTCATCGCCGCAGCCGCCTCCATCAGCCTGGCCCTGGGCATCCGGCAGACCTTCGGGCTGTTCGTGCTGCCGCTGGCCACCGAACAGGGCATCGCCCCGGGCCTGCTCGGCGCCGCCATTGCGCTGCATAATCTGGCCTGGGGCCTGGCCCAGCCGATGGGCGGCGCCCTGGGCGACCGCTACGGCGCCGGCCGGGTCATGGCGGTGGGCGGCTTCTGTCTCGCGCTGGGTCTCGGCCTGGTTGCCTTCGCCCCCGGCAGCGCCAGCGTGGTCATCGGCATCGGCATCCTCACCGGCATCGGCGTCGCCGGAGCCGGCACCGGCGCAGTGCTGGCGGCGGTCGGCCGCGCCGCACCGGTGGAACGCCGGGGCGAGCTCATCGGCCTGGCCAGCGCCGGCGGCTCGCTCGGGCAGGCGGCCATGGTGCCCTTCGCTGACCAGATGATCGGCACCTGGGGCGCCACGTCAGCCATGGCCGGGCTGGCGCTGGCGGCGCTGGCCGTGATCCCCATCGCCCGCACCGTGGAATGGCGCCCCTCCGCCACGGCGGCCAAGGCAGCCGCCGGGCTGGCCGGGCTGCCCGCCCTGGCCCGCCGCGCCCTGGCGGACCGCGACTTTGCACTGCTGACCGGCGGCTTCTTCGCCTGCGGGTTCCAGCTGGCCTTCCTGACCGTCCACCTGCCCAGCCACCTGACGCTGTGCGGCATGCCCGCCATGGGCGCCATGGCGCTGATGACGGTGGGGCTGTTCAACATCCCCGGCAGCTGGATTTGCGGCCGGGCCAGCGACTTCATCCGGCCGGAACTGGCGCTGGGCGCCATCTACCTGGTCCGCAGCATCGCCATCGCCGTGTTCGCCGCCACGGTGCCGAGCGAGCTCGGCACCATCATCTTCGCCGCCGTCATGGGCTTCGTCTGGCTCGGCACCATTCCGCTGACCAATGCCGCCATCGCCCGCCGCTTCGGCATGACCGACCTGGGCGCGCTCTACGGCGTCTGCTTCCTCAGCCACCAGGTCGGCGGTTTCCTCGGTGCCGGCAGCGGCGCGCTGCTGATCCAGTACGCCGGCAACTATGACGCCTTCTGGCCGGTCATGGTCGTGGTCGGCATCAGCGCCACCGCGATGAACTGGATGGCGCGCCCGCCGGCCCAGGCGATGGCGTGAGCGGCCAGGTCCTCGCCGTCAGCCGGCACGGCCAGTACAGCTTCTCCAAGCCCAACGCCGCCAGCATCACCTTGCTGGCCGGGCTGGGCGTGGCGGGAGACGTCCATGCTGGCGAGACGGTAAAGCACCGCAGCCGGGTGGCGAAGGACCCCACGGTGGCCAACCTGCGCCAGGTCCACCTGCTCCACGCCGAACTGTTCGACGAACTCGCCGCCCAGGGCTTCACTCTCACCCCCGGCGCCATCGGCGAGAATGTCACCACGCGCGGCCTGGACCTGCTGGCGCTGCCGCAGGGCACGCTGCTGCGGCTGGGCGCCGAGGCGCTGCTCCACGTCACCGGCCTGCGCAACCCCTGCCTGCAACTGGACCGCTTCGCCCCCGGGCTGATGGCCGCGACGCTGGACCGCACCTCCGATGGCAAGCTGGTGCGCAAGGCCGGCATCATGGCCGTGGTGCTGCACGGCGGTGAGGTACACCCCGGCGACGCCATTACCGTGACCCTGCCTGCCGGCCCGCCGCTGCCGCTGGAGCCGGTCTAGCCATCCACGCGCCCTGGTGCTTGCATACCCCCAAGCATTCCAGGAGGAAGTCCGATGGCATCGCGTCCCGCCCAATTGCGTGCCCTGCTGGCCTCCGGCCGCATGGTTGTCGCCCCCGGCGCCTATGACTGCATTACCGGCCGGTTGATCGAGCAGGCCGGCTTCAACTGCATCTACATGACCGGCGCCGGCACCTCGGCGACGCTCGGCTTCCCCGACTACGGCCTGATCACACAAACAGAAATGACGGCCAATGCCGGCCGCATCGCCCGCGCCACGAAAATCCCGGTCATCGCGGATGCCGATACCGGCTACGGCAACGAGCTCAACGTCTTCCGCACCGTGCAGGAATACGAACGCGAGGGCGTCGCCGGCATCCATATCGAGGATCAGGTGACGCCGAAGCGCTGCGGCCACCTGGACGGCAAGGAGGTCATCTCCATCGAGGATTACGCGGCGAAAATCCGCGCCGCCGCCGATGCCCGCCAGAACCCGGACTTCCTGATCATCGCCCGCACCGATGCCCGCGCCGTCACCAGCTTCGACGACGCCATCGCCCGCGCCAATGCCGCCATCGAGGCCGGTGCCGACATGGCCTTCGTCGAGGCCATGCAGACCATGGCGGAGCTGGAAGCGGTGCCGAAGCTGGTGCGCGGGCCGTGCATGCTGAACATCGTCCATGGCGGCAAGACGCCGGAAGTGCCGTTGGAGGTGGCGGAGGCCGCCGGCTACAAGCTCACCATCCTGCCGGGCATGCTGCTGCGCACGATCATCGGCGCCTGCGACGCGGTGCTGGCTGGCATCCAGGCTGGCAAGGGCTATCCCTCCGGCGCGCACATGGGCAAGCCCGCGGAAATCTTCCACCGCATGGGCGCCGATGAATGGCTGCCGCGCCGCAACAAGTACCGCGATCCCCTGGAGAATAAGGCCGCGGCGGAGTAGCCCCGGTGCGCCCGATCGGCGCCGGCACCCCGGCGGAATGGGACGCGGCCAGCCTTTCGGCCGACCAGGGCTGGCTGTTCCAACTGGACGAGGCCGCCCGCGCCGACCTGCTGGCGGCGGTGAAGCGCGCCTACGACCCGGCCCGCACCCTGTTCAGCTACAGCCGCGAGGAATTCGACCTCGGCCGCGCCGAGGCGCCGATCCGCGCCGCGGTGCGCGAGACCTTCGACGGCCGCGGCATTTCCCTGCTGCGCGGCATGCCGCGGGACGAGCTTTCCGAACAGGAATTCGAGTTCCTGACCTGGGGCATCGGCCTGCACCTCGGCGTTGCCCGGCCGCAGAGCAAGGCCAGCCAGTACATCAGCCAGGTCCGCAACATCGGCACCGACTACCGCAGCCCGACCGGGCGCGGCTATTCCAGCAATGCCGAGCTGGACTTCCATACCGACGGCGCCGACCTGATCGTGCTGACCTGCTACAATCAAGCGCGCGCCGGCGGCATGAGCATGTGCAGTTCGTCGCTGACCGCGCACAACATCCTGCTGCGCGAGGCACCGGCGCTGCTGGAGCTGCTCTACGGCGCCTTCAACTACAGCCGCCAGGCGGAACAGGCGCCTGGAGAGGCGCCGCACTTCACCTGCCCGATCTATGGCGTGGCCGAGGACCGGCTGTTCGGCCGCTGGGTCCGCAACCGGGTGGAGCAGGCGCAGAAGCTGCCCGACGTGCCACAGCTCAACGCCCGGCAGCGCGAGGCGCTGGACCTGCTGGACGCCGTGGTCCGCCGCCCCGCGCTGATGTACCCGTTCTTCCTGCAGCCAGGCGACATGCAACTGCTGCACAACCACACATCGCTGCACAGCCGCACCGAGTTCGAGGACCATGACGAGCCGGAAAAGCGCCGCCTGCTGTACCGGCTGTGGCTGGCCCCGCCGAACAGCCGCCGCCTGCCGCCCGGCTGGGTGGAACCCTACAAATCCTGCGAACCAGGCGCCGTGCGCGGCGGCATCCGCGGCCAGGACTGGAACGCCGAGAAGCAGGGCTACGAACGCCGCCAGGCCGCCGCGCTGGGCATGACATGGGCGGCCTGAGCCGCCGCACGCTGGCGGCGCTGCTGGCCAGCGCGGCCGCGGCCCAGGCGCAGGAAGCCTGGCCCAGCCGGCCCATCCGCATCATCGTGCCCTACAGCCCCGGCGGCGGCACCGACCTGGTCACCCGCAGCCTGGCCGAGGCATCCCGCGCCGCGCTGGGCCAGCAGCTACTGGTGGAGAACCGCCCCGGCGGCAACGGCGTGGTGGGCAGCGACGCCGTCGCCCGGGCGGAGCCGGATGGCTACCTGCTGCTGGTGGTCACCAGCGGCCATGTGCCGCTGCGCTACACCGTGCCCAACCTGCCCTTTCATCCCGTGCGGGACTTCACCCCGGTCGTGCTGCTCTCGCGCTTTCCGGTGGTGCTGGTGGCCAGCGCCACGGCGCCATTCCAGGACGCGGCGGGCATGGTCGCCTATGCCCGCGCCAACCCGGGCCGGCTGAGCTACGGCACCACCACGGCGGCCAACAGCTTCGCCGGCCAGGACTTCGCCCGCCAGGCCGGGCTGGTGATGACGGAAGTGCCGTACCGGGGCGCCGGGCCGATGCTGCCGGACGTCATGGCCGGGCATCTCTCGCTGGCGTGGTCTAGCCCGGAATCGGCCCGCGCGCAGATGGGCAGCGGCAGGTTGCGGATCGTTGGCATCGCCAATGCGGAGCCTTCGCCCCTGCTGCCCGGCGTGCCCAGCCTGGCGCAGGTGGCCGGGTTGGCGGAGTACGACCACCCCGGCTGGTACGGCATGTTCGCCCCGCCGGGCCTGCCGGCCGCCATCACCCAGCGCCTGGCCGCCGCCATCGCCGGCGCCGCGGCAGACCCGGCCATGCAGGCCCGGCTGCGGGAAATGGGTATGGATGGCGTGGTGGAACCGCCCGCCCGCTTTGCCGCGCTATTGGCGCGGGAGGACGCCAAATGGGCGCGCGCCGCCGCGCAGGGTCTGTTGCGCGGCGGCTGAAGCGCTACACTCCCGGCAAAATACAACGGGAGCGAAACATGGAATTCGGTATCCTCGTCACCAGCCACCCGAACCCGGTGGAGGAGCCCTATCCGCACCAGGCGGTGCACGCCCGCACCACGGATGAGATCATCCGCGCGGAAGCGCTGGGCTACGACACCGCCTGGATCGCCGAGCACCACTTCAGCACCAACTACGGCATCATGCCGGACTGCTTCGCCTTCATGGCCTACCTGGCGGCGAAGACCTCGCGCATCAACCTGGCCGCCGGCGTCATCACCCTGCCGCTATACGACCCGATCCGCGTGGTGGAGAACACCGCCTTCGTCGACGTGCTGTCCAACGGACGCGTGCGCCTGGGCATCGGCAGCGGCTACCGGCCCTATGAGTTCGAGGGGCTGGGCAAGGATTTCGACAGCCGCCGCGACATCGTCGAGGAATCCGTGCGGCTGATGTTTGAAGCCTTCCATCGCCGCCGCTGGACCCACAAGGGCAAGTACTACCAGGGCGTCGTCGAAGGCCAGTACGAGATGCTGCCGGTGCCGATCCAACTGCCGCATCCGCCGCTGTACATGGCCGGCGGCACCGACCGTTCCATCGGCTATGCCGGGCGCAACGGCTTCGGCCTGATGCTGAGCACGCTGCCGGGCACCGAGACGCTGGCGGCGCAATGCGCGCTGTACCGCGCCGCGCTGGCCGAGGCCCCGGCGCCGCAGCGCCACAACCCCGCGGCCGGCAACATCGACATCGCCCGCATGGTCTATGTGGCAGAAACCGACGCCCAGGCCCGCGCCGATACCGAGGAACACATCCTGCGCCACATCCTGCATTTCGGCGGCAGCGGCACCAGCGGCTACCTCGGCAGCGTTTCCGAAAAGGGCAATGCCGTCACCTATGACGACCTGCTGAACACCACGCTGCTGCATGGCAGCGCCGAGACGGTCACCGCCAAGCTGCGCGCGCTGCAGGCCCGCACCGGCATGACCAGCCTGCTGCTGCATTACCCGCCCTACTACGGGCACGAGAAGACCATGAACAGCCTGCGGCTGTTCGCCGAGCGCGTCATGCCCGCGTTCCGGCCGCCAGCGCAGCGCGCCGCGGCCGAATAGGCGCCTCAGCCCAGGCTGATGCCGGCGGCGCGGATCACCTGCTCCACCGGCCCGCGCAGCTTTTCCAGGAAGGCAGAAAAGCCTTCCGGCGTGCTGCCGGACATGATCGCGCCGGCGGCGTCCATCCGCTGGCGCACGCCGGCATCGCGGCAGGCCTCCGCATTGGCGGCGGCCAGCTTGCGGCAGATCTCCATCGGCACGCCCTTCGCCGCGAACAGCCCGTTCCAGTCGTTCATGTCGAAGCCCGGTGCGACGGTCTCGCTGATGGTCGGCACATCCGGCAGCGTCGGCACCCGCTGGCTGCTGGTGACAGCCAATATCCGCGCCCGCCCCGCCTGCACCGGCGGCCGGATGGAGTTGGTGGTGATCAGCACGCTATCGATGACGCCGGCGGCGATGTCGCGCGCCGCATCGGCACCACCACGATACGGCGTGTGCAGCCAGCGCACGCCAACGCGCCGGCCGAATTCCTCGCCGGCCAGGTGCGCCATGCCGGCGGCGGGCGGCGTGCCCCAGCTGACCTTGTTCGGGTTGGCGCGCATGTACGCGACGAACTCGTGGATGTCCTTGGCCGCGAAGTCGTGCTTCACCGCGATGACCTGCGGAAAGTCGCAGATCTGGCTGACCGGGATGAAGTCTTGCCGGTAGTCGAACGGCGGCGGATGCATCAGCACCGGATTGGTCAGCTGGTTCGCCGCATCCACCAGGAAGGTGTAGCCGTCGCGCGGCGACTGCATGATGGCGCTTTGCGCCACCACTGCATTGCCGCCGGTGCGGTTCTCGATGACGACGGACTGGCCCAGGATCTCCTGGATCTTCTGCCCCACCGCCCGCGCCGCAGTATCCGCGGCACCTCCGGCGGCGAAGGCGACGACGAAGCGGATGGTCCGGCTTGGCCAGGCCTCCTGCGCCAGGGCGGGGGCCGCCAGCGTGGAGGCAAGCAACGCGCGACGACCCAGCATGGCGCTACCCCTTCAACTTCGTGATGGCGCGGGCGACGGCATCGCCCATCGCCTCGGTGCCCAGCTTGGTCGCCCCCGCTTCCATGATGTCGCCGGTGCGATAGCCCTCGGCCAGCACCTGGCGCACCGCGCGCTCCACCAGCTGCGCTTCCGCTTCCATGCCGCCGGAATGCCGCAGCATCATCGCGGTGGACAGGATGCTCGCCAGCGGATTGGCCATGTCCTTGCCGGTGATGTCCGGCGCCGAGCCATGCACCGGCTCATACAGCCCGCGACCACCCTCACCCAGCGAGGCCGAAGGCAGCATGCCGATGGAGCCCGTCAGCATCGCCGCGGCGTCTGACAGAATATCGCCGAAGATATTGCCGGTGACGATCACGTCGAAGTCGCGCGGGCGGCGAATAAGGTGCATCGCCATCGCGTCAACATACTCGTGCTTCAGCTCCACATCCGGGTAGTCGCGGGAGACCTCGATGGCCACTTCGCGCCAAAGCTGGCTGGTCTCCAGCACATTGGCCTTGTCCACGCTGCACAGCTTGCGGCGGCGCGTGCGCGCGGCCTTGAAGCCGGCATGCAGCACCCGGCGGATTTCCCCCTCGGTGTAGCGCATGGTGTTGATGCCGACACGCTGGCCATCGGCATCGCGGCTGACGCCGCGCGGCGTGCCGAAATAAATGTCGCCGGTCAGCTCGCGCAGCACCACCAGGTCCACGCCCTCGATCGCCTCGCGCTTCAGCGTCGAAGCCCCGATGAGTTCCGGGAAGGCAAAGCACGGCCGGAAATTGGCGTAGAGGTCCAGGTGCTTGCGCAGCCGCAGCAGCCCATGGCCGCCGCGCGATTCCGCCGGGCGCAGGTCGCTCTCATAGGTACCTGCGGCACCGAACAGGATCGCATCCGCCTTGCCCGCCATGTCCAGTGTCGCCGCCGGCAGCGGGTCGCCGAACTTGTCGTAGGCGGCGTCGCCGATCAGCGCCTCCGCCATCTCGAATTGCGGGCCGCTATTGGCGGAGACGGCGCGCAGCGCCTTGACCGATTGCGCGGTGACTTCCGGCCCGATGCCGTCGCCACCGAGAACTGCAATTTTCATGGTGTCGCCTCCGGCGACGCCGATTGATTCAGCTCTCCGCGCCCTGCGGCGCTCCGACCATCAAGCGGCATCAACGCACGTTCTCCCTACCGAAGCGGCGCTCGAAGGCCGCGATTTCTTCTTCGTAGCTCTGCGTCAGGCCGATCTCGTCCAGCCCCTCCAGCAGGCAATGCTTGGCGAAGGGATCGACCTCAAAGGAATGCACGCTGCCATCCGGCGCCGTCACCGTCTGCGCCGGCAAATCCACCTGGATGCGCGCGCCCGGGTCGGCCTCGATCTGCGCCAGGATGCTCTCGACCACATCCGCCGGCAGCATCACCGGCAGCAGCCCGTTCTTCATGCCGTTGTTACGAAAAATATCGCCGAAGCTCGGCGCGATCGCCACGCGGAAACCGGCATCGAACAGCGCCCACACCGCGCTTTCGCGTGAGGAACCGCAGGCGAAGTTCTTCCCCGCCACCACGATGCGCGCGTTACGCCAGGCCTCGCGGTTCAGCGCGAAGTCCGGGTTCTGCTCGCCATCCGGCAGGCGGCGGGCGTCGTGGAACAGGAACTCGGTATGGTCCACCTCGCGCGGGCGGCTCAGGAAGCGCGCCGGGATGATCTGGTCGGTGTCGATGTTTGGCCGCGGCAGTGGCACCGCCACCGCGTCCATGGTCCGGAACGCTTCCATCACGCTTCTCCAGCCAGCAGCCGCCGCACATCGGTGAACCTGCCCGTGATCGCAGCCGCCGCCGCCATCGCCGGGCTCAGCAGATGCGTCCGCGCCCCCGGCCCCTGGCGGCCCATGAAGTTGCGGTTGCTGGTGCTCGCCACCCGCTCGCCAGGCTGGGCGATATCACCATTGGTGCCCAGGCACATCGAACAACCAGGTTCGCGCCACTCGAAGCCGGCGGCGCGGAACACGTCATGCAGCCCCTCGGCCTCGGCCTGGCGCTTGACGCCCTCGCTGCCCGGCACCACCCAGGCACGCACGCTGCCGGCTACCTTGCGGCCCTTCGCCACGGCGGCGGCGGCGCGCATATCCTCAATGCGGCTGTTCGTGCAGCTGCCGATGAACACGCGGTCCACCGCCACCTCGCTCAGCGGCGTCCCTGCCTGCAGTCCCATGTACACCAGCATCCGCGCCATCTGCTCACGCCGCTCGGCATCCACGGCACTGCTCGGGTCCGGAATACGGCCATCGATCGGCAGCGCATCCTCCGGCGAGTTGCCCCAGGTCACCATCGGCTGAATCGCACTACCGTCCAGTGCCACCTCGGCGTCGAACACGGCGTCATCGGCGGAAGGCAGCGCGCGCCAACGGTCCAGCGCCGCGTCCCATGCCGCGCCCTTCGGCGCATAGGGCCGGCCGGCGATGTACTGGAAGGTGGTATTATCCGGCGCCACCATGCCGGCGCGGCCACCGCCCTCGATGCTCATGTTGCACAGCGTCAGCCGGCCTTCCATGGAAAGCCCGCGGATGGCGCTGCCGGTGTACTCCAGCACATGCCCGGTACCACCGGCGGCACCGATCTTCGCTATGATGGCGAGGATCACATCCTTGCCCGTCACCTGATCACTGAGCGTGCCATCCACGCGGATGCGCATGGTCTTCGGCTTGCGCTGCCACAGCGTCTGCGTCGCCAGCACATGCGCCACTTCCGTGCTGCCAATGCCAAATGCCAGCGCGCCCACCGCGCCATGCGTGCTGGTGTGGCTGTCGCCGCAAACAAGCAGAATGCCCGGCTGCGACAAGCCCTGCTCAGGCCCCATCACATGCACAATACCCTGCCCCTCGGTGCCCAGGCCGAACTGCTTGATGCCGTATTCCCGCGTGTTGCGGTCCAGCTTCTCCACCATCTCGCGGTGGCGCTCATCCTCAATCTCCTCCACCTTGCGCGAGCTGGTGGAGACGTAGTGATCAGGCGTGGCGAAAATCCGCTCCGGCGCACGCGGCTTCAGCCCGCGGTTGCGCAGGAAGTCGAAGGCCGTCGCCCCGCCGTCATGCAGCAGATGGGTATCCACATACAGCAGCGTCTGGCCGTCATCACGGTCCAGCACGCGATGCTTCTGCCAGATCTTCTCGAACATGGTCTCGGACATCACGCAGCTCCGCGCAGCAGCTTGCCGGGAAGTGCCCCGGTGGCAACGCCGTCCCTGTAGGTGACGACGCCGGTCTTGATGGTCGCAACATAGCCATCGGCGCGCTGCATCAGCCGCTTGCCGCCGGCGGGCAGGTCCGCCACCACATCCGGGCGACGCAGCCGCAGCTTGTCGAAGTCGATCAGGTTCACGTCGGCCAGCTTGCCCGGCGCCAGCACGCCACGGTCGGTGAAGCCGGCCGCCGCCGCCGTGTCGCTGGTCAGCCGCCGCACCAGCTCCTCCAGCGCAAAGCCGCGCCCGCGGCCCCAATGCGCCAGCAGAAAGCTGGGGAAGCTGCCATCGCTGATGAAGCCGACATGCGCGCCGCCATCGCTCAACCCCATGATGGTGTTGGGGTGGCGCAGGCATTCCTCGCTGGGGTTCAACGTGTAGTCGGCATAGTTGGTCAGCGCGGTGAAGATGAAGCTGTTGCCGGCATCCTCCAGAAGCATGTCGTAGGCCACCTCCGGCGCCGTCCGCCCCTCGCGCGCGGCAATCGCCTCGATGCTCTGCTCCTGCGGCGGCGTGTAGTTCGGCGGGTCCTGGAACAGGAACATCCGCGCATAGCCGATGCGCTGGATCAGCGGGAACACGCTGTTCTTCACCGGGTCCTCGCTCAGGATGCGCGCCCGCACCGCGGGGTCGCGCATCGCCGCCACGCGCTCCGCCAGCGGCAGATGCGCGATGGCCCGATAGGACGCACAGCCGCTGAACGGGTTCTGCGTCCCCCGCAGCCCCAGCAGAATCCCAATCGGCCGCGGCGGAAATACCGGCCGAATACTTTTACCGGCTGCCGCCGCACCATCGCTCAGCGCCAGCAGTTCCTTCCACACTTCGGTCCGGTCATGCCGCGCGGTCATCGAGAACACGATCGGCCGCCCGCTCGCGTCATGGATGCGCTGCATCATCGCGAACTCGCCGGCGGGGTCCGGCTGCAACCAGTCGGAGACGATCTCCATGAAGCCGCGACCCGCATCGCTGACGCCCTGCGCCAGGCCGGTCAACTCGGCTTCCAGCGCGCGCAGCGTCGGCGTGTAGTCGCCCGCCAGCGTCTTGTGCGAAATCGTCCGACTGGTCGAAACGCCAAACGCTCCGGCCCTCACCGCCTCCGACGTAATCGCCCGCATCGCCGCGATATCGGCCTGGTTCGCCGGCTCCAGCGCCAGCGCGCGTTCGCCCATCACGAAGACCCGCACCGCCGCATGCGGCAGCAGCGCGCCGAGATCAATGTCGCGTGGCCGCCGCTCCAGCGCGGTCAGGAACTCCGGAAAGCTCTGCCACTGCCAGTCCAGCCCCTCATGCAGGCAGGCGCCGGGGATATCCTCCACCCCCTCCATCAGCTCCACCAGCTTGCTACGGTCCGCTGGTTTGCACGGCGCGAAGCCAACGCCGCAATTGCCCATCACGCCCGTGGTCACGCCGTGCCAGGCGGAGGGCGCCATGTGGTCATCCCACAATGCCTGCGCGTCGTAATGCGTGTGGATATCGACGAAGCCAGGCGTCACCAGCAGGCCCTTGGCGTCGATCTCCTCGACGCCGCGCCCGCTGACCTGGCCGACGGCGACGATCCGGCCGCCGGCAATCGCCACGTCAGCCTCGCGCGCCGCGCTGCCGGTACCGTCCATCACGGTACCCCCGCGGATAATCAGATCGGCCTGCATCGAACCGTTCCTTCCCTCAATTTCCCGCAGTCTAGGGTCTGTCAGACGCTCACGGAAGCGTCTGACAGACCCTGGCTGCTCTTTGCGCGCCTGATTCACGCCGTCGGCGATTCCGCCGGCGACGATCAGACGCCAGGCCCGCCGCGCCCGCTGGCTCAATCCGGCCCGGCGTGTAGGATGGCCCCCAAGGGAAACGGAACAAGGAAGCGGCCATGGCGCCGATCACCACGCTGCGCGACTGGCTGGACCGGCTGGCGGCCACCGACCGCCTGGCGGTGGCCCGCCCCGGCGCCAGCCTGGTGCACGAGATCGCCGCCATCGCCAACCGGCTGGACGGCCGCAAGGCCAGCCTGTTCCCGCAACCCAACGGCCCCATGGGCGGCCACCCCATCCCCGTCGTCTCCGGCCTCACCAGCGACCGCGGCTGGATGGCCGAGGCCATGGGCGTCACGCCCGCTGGGCTGCTCGGCCGCTTCCAGCACGCCGCCGCCAACCCCTTGCCCTGCCACGAAGTCGGCAACGCCCCGGCCCAGCAGGTGGTCCACCGCAGCGGCATCGACCTGACCAAGCTGCTGCCGATACCCACGCACAACGAACTCGACAGCGGCGCCTATATCAGTGCCGGCCTCTGCCTCAGCCGCAATCCGCAGAACGGCATCCAGAACGTCGCCATCCATCGCCTGCAGGTGAACGGCCCGGACCGCCTGGGCGTGCTGATCCTGCCGCGCCACACCATGAGCTACCTGCAGATGGCCGAGGAAATGGGCGAGGACCTCGAAGTCGCCATCGTCATCGGCGTCGATCCCATCACGCTGCTGGCCAGCCAGGCCATCGCGCCGCTGGATGCCGATGAACTGGAGATCGCCGGCGCCCTGCACGGCGCGCCGATGCCGGTGGTGAAATGCCTGACCAACGATGTCCGCGTGCCGTCGCACGCCGAAATCGTCATCGAAGGCCGCGTGCTGCGCGAAGCCCGCGAGGAAGAAGGCCCGTTCGGCGAGTTCCCGCAATACTACGGCGAACGCGCCAAGCGCCATGTCATCCAGGTGGACTGCGTCACCACCCGCAGCAACCCGATCTTCCACACCATCGTCGGCGGCGGGCTGGAGCACCTGTTGCTCGGCGGCATCCCGCGCGAGGCCTCGATGCTCTCGCACCTGAAGCGCAGTTTTCCGAACGTGCTGGACGTCCATCTCGGCCGCGGCGGCGTCATGCGTTACCACCTGGCGGTGCAGATAAAAAAGCGCAGTGAGGGCGAGGCGAAGAACATCATGATGGGCGCCTTCGCCGGCCACTACGACATCAAGCAGGTGGTGGTGGTGGATGAGGACGTGGACATCCACGACCCCGCCGAGGTGGAATGGGCCATCGCCACGCGCTTCCAGGCCGACCGCGACCTGCTCATTATCGCCAACAGCCAGGGCTCGCGCCTGGACCCTTCCGCCGAGGACGGGCTTGGCGCCAAGATGGGCCTGGATGCGACCAAGCCGCTCACCGCGCCGCCGCTGAAGTTCAAGCGCATCGCGGTGCCCGGCCAGGCCGAGATCAGGTTGCAGGACGTGCTGGAGACCGGGGACGCTACGCAATGGCGCAACCGGATTTGAGGGGAGAAGACGCGATGAGCCAAACACAAAATAAGCCCGCCGGCTGGGGCCAGGGCGGCCTGACCGGTCGGGCGGCCGAACTGCGCCGCCGCTTCCCCACCTTCCGCGAGTTGCAGGAACACGCGGAAACCCGCACGCCCAGCTTCGCCTACTGGTTCGCCGCCGGCGGCGCCGGCGACGGCGCACCCAACCACAGCCACAACCGCGAAGCGATGGACGCGGTTCGCATCGTGCCGCGCTACGGCGTGGACGTCTCCCAGGTCAACACCACGGCGACGCTGTTCGGCCGCAGCTATGCGCTACCGGTCGGCGTGGCGCCCATGGGCAATATCGGCATGATCTGGCCGGAGATGGACGCCATCCTCGCCGCTGCGGCGCAGAAGGCGCGCATCCCCTACGTTTCCTCCACTGTCGCCAATGTCGGCATGGAGCGGCTCGCGTCCCTGGCGCCGGATGTGTTCTGGTTCCAACTCTACGGCGTGCCGCGCGACAACCACGCCATCTCCTTCGACCTGGTACGCCGTGCCCAGGCTGTCGGCGCGCATGGCCTGATGCTGACGCTGGACGTGCCGGCGCGGCAGAAGCGCGTGCACGACATCCGCAACGGCCTGGTGGTGCCGTTCAAGTTCCGCCCCGACGTGATCCTGGAGATCATGCGCCACCCGCGCTGGGCACTGCGCAGCCTGCGCCACGGTCAGCCGCGCTTCCCCAACCTGGCGAAGTATGTCGGCGGCAATCCGGGCGCGCAGGAGATCGCCGCCTTCGTGCAGCAGAACATGAACAGCGGCCTGACCTGGGAGGTGATCGCAAAGATCCGCGACATCTGGCAGGGCCCGCTGGTGGTCAAGGGCATCCAGCACCCCGAGGACGCCGAACTGGCGGTGCAACTCGGCTGCGATGGCGTGCTGGTCTCCAACCATGGCGGCCGCCAATTCGATGCCGCGCCGGCCAGCATCGACACGTTGCCGGCCATCGCCGCGCAGCTTGCCGGCCGCGCCACGGTGATGCTGGACAGCAGCGTCCGCAGCGGGTTGGACGTCACCCGCGCGCTGGCTGCCGGCGCGGATTTCTGCTTCTCCGGCCGCGCCTTCCTCTGGGCCGTGGCAGCGCTGGGGGAGGAAGGTGGCGACCACCAGACCGCGGCCTTCCTGGAAGAAGTACGCGGCACCTTCGCCCAATCCGGCGTGCGCAGCGTGGAGGAGGCTCAGCGCGCCACCATCCTGCACCCCAACGCCATCTGGCTGCAGCAGGGCAACTGACATGGCCTGGGAACTCCGCCTGCTGGAAGACACCATGGCCGCCGGTGCCGCGCTGACGCTGCCGGCGCCGGATGTGTACAACCGCATCTGCTACGTCGTGCATGGCAGCGTCAGCGTGGGCGGCGAAATCTACGCCGACGACAGCGCCTGGCACGGCAAGGGCGCCGCGACGCTGACCGCCGGTCCGCACGGCGCCGCGCTCTGGCGGTTCGAGCTGGTGCATGACGGCCGCGCGGTGATCGCCTGCGAAGGCCGCACGCTGTTGAAGCTGAGCACGCCGGTCATGCTTGCGCCCGAGCTGCTGATGCGCTGCGACAGCGTTGCCTTCCCGGCCGGCGGCTGCGCCTTCCTGCACACCCACCAAGGCCCCGGCATCCGCTGCCTGATCGACGGCGGCATCCGCATCGACACCGATGGCCACAGCACCAGCTATGCCCCCGGCGCCGCCTGGTTCGAAGGCGGGCCGGAGCCGGTCTTCGCCCAGGCGGCCGACCGCCCCAGCCGCTTCATTCGCGTCATGGCGCTGCCGGCCGCGCTGCTCGGCACATCCTCCATCAGCTACGTCCGCGACGAAGACCGCAGCAAGCCGAAAAGCCAGAGCTACAAGGGGTTCGTCGATGTGCCCATCACGCTTGACTGAACTACCCGCCACCGCGCCGGTCGCGCTCAGCCGCCGCGCCGCGCTGGCGCTGCCCTTCTTCGCCACCACCGCGCGGGCGCAGGCGGCATGGCCGGACCGCCCGGTGCGCTTCGTTGTGCCCTTTCCGCCCGGCAGCATCAGCGACGCCGTCGCCCGCATCCTGGCCGACCGGCTCGGCCCCACACTCGGCCAGCGCGTGGTGGTGGAAAACCGTGGCGGCGCGGCTGGCAATATCGGCGCGGCCTATGTCGCGCGAGAAGCGGCCGATGGCTACACCTTCGTCATCGCCTCCAGCGGCACGCATGGCAGCAACCCGCCACTGTACCGCAATGTCGGCTATGACCCGGTGCGCGATTTCGCCCCGGTCATCGGCATGATCCGCGTGCCTAACGTGCTGGTGGTGCGCAACGCGCTGCCGGTGCGCTCCGTCGCCGAGTTCATCGCGCAAGCCAAAGCGCAAGACGGCAAGCTGACCTACGGCTCCATCGGCAATGGCAGCAGCCAGCATCTCGCCGGCACACAGTTCGAGCAACTCGCCAGCGTGAAGCTGACCCACGTGCCCTACCGCGCCGTGCCGCCGCTGCTGCTGGACATGCAGAGCGACCGGCTGGACGCCAGCTTCCAACTCGTCCCCAACGTGGTCGAGCAGGTGAAGGCCGGGCAGATCCGCGCGCTGGCCGTCACCGTCAACCACCGCGTGCCGGCGCTGGCGGAAGTGCCGACCATGGCCGAGGCTGGGCTGCGCGGCTACGAGACCGCCGGCTGGTTCGGCCTGCTCGGCCCCGCCGGCACGCCGGCGCCGATCATCCAGCGCCTGCACCAGGCCAGCGCCGCCATCCTCAACGCGCCGGAGATGCGCGCCCGGCTGGAAGCCCTGGGCACCGAGCCGATGCCGCTCGGCCCCGAGGAGTTCGCCAGCTTCATCGCCGCCGAATTGCCGCGCTGGGCCGAGATCGTCCGCCGCAGTGGCGCCACGGTGGACTAATGGATTCCCCGGGCGACAAATGGGTCGGCCAGTCGCTGCCGCGCTTTGAAGATGCAGCGCTGCTGACAGGCCGCGGCCGCTACTTCGACGACTGCGGCGCACCACCGGGCACGCTGCACGCCGCCATCCTGCGCAGCCCGCACGGCCATGCCCTGATCGAAGCGATCGACACCGCCGCCGCCCGCGCTTTGCCCGGCGTCGCCGCGGTACTGACCGGCGAGGACATCCGCACCAGCACCACCAGCCTGGTCGTCGGCGTCAAGGCGCCGATGGAATGCTGGCCCATCGCGGTGGAGCGCGTGCGTTACGTCGGCGAACCCGTCGTGCTCGTCGTCGCCACCGACCGCTACGTCGCGGAAGACGCGCTGGACCTCATCGAGGTTCGCTACACCCCGCTCCCCGCCGTCACCGACCCCGTCGTCGCACTCACGCCCGAAGCGCCGGTGCTGCATGACGGCCTGAAGGGCAACCTGGCCAGCGAACGCCGCTTCCGCTACGGCGACCCCGAAGCCGCCTTCGCATCCGCCGCGCATCGCATCGCCATCGATGTCACCTATCCGCGCAGCGCCTGCACGCCCATCGAATGCTATGGCGTCCTGGCTGACTACGACCCGGGCGAGGACAGCTACGACGTCTTCGCCAACTTCCAGGGCCCGTTCAGCATCCACGCCGTCATCGCCCGTGCGCTCCGCGTGCCCGGCAATCGGCTGCGGCTGCGCACCCCGCCGGACAGCGGCGGCAGCTTCGGCGTCAAGCAGGGCGTCTTCCCCTACATCGTGCTGATGGCCGCCGCCGCCCGCGCCTGCGGCCGCCCGGTGAAATGGGTGGAGGACCGGCTGGAGCACCTGGCCGCCTCCTCCGTCGCCACCAACCGCGTCACGCGCCTGGAAGCCGCCGTCACCGCGGATGGCATCATCACCGCGCTGGACTGGGACCAGTTGGAGGATTGCGGCGCGCACCTCCGCGCGCCGGAACCAGCCACCCTGTACCGCATGCACGGCAACATGACCGGTGCCTACGCCGTCCGCAATGTCGCCATCCGCAACCGCGTGGTGCTGACCAACAAGGCGCCCACCGGCCTCAACCGCGGCTTCGGTGGCCCACAGGTCTACTTCGCGCTGGAACGCCTGGTGCAGCGCATAGCCTTGACGCTGGGCCTGGACCCGCTCGACGTCATCCGCCGCAACCTGGTGCCCACTTCCGCCATGCCCTACCGCACCGCGTCGGGCGCGCTGCTGGACAGCGGCGACTACGCCACGGCCATGGAGACCGCGCTGCGCGAGGGCCGCCACGACGAACTGCTCCGCCGCCGCGACGCCGCCCGCGCGGAAGGCCGTCCCTACGGCATCGGCTACACCGCGGTGGTCGAACCCAGCGTCTCCAACATGGGCTACATCACCGCCGTCCTCACGCCGGCCGAACGCAAGCGCGCCGGCCCGAAGAACGGCGCCCAGGCCACCGCCACCATCCAGTGCGACGCGGTCGGCAGCGTCTCCGTCCATGTCGCCAGCGTGCCGCAGGGCCAGGGCCACCGTACCGTGCTGGCGCAGGTCGTCGCCGACGAACTCGGCCTGCGCCCGCAGGACATCCGCGTGGTCACCGACATCGACACCGCGAAGGACGCCTGGAGCATCGCCAGCGGCAATTATGCGAGTCGCTTCGCCCCTGCCGTCGCCGGTGTCGCCCGCATCGCCGCGCAGCAGCTGCGCACGCGCCTCCAGCGCATCGCCGCGCCGCTGCTGAACGTGCCGCCGGATGACGTGGTGCTGGCCCACGGCAAGCTGCACGCGCGCGGCAACGCGGACAACGCACTGCCTTTCGCCCGCGTCGCCAGCAGCCCGCACTGGGCGCCCGGCACCCTGCCCGCCGAGGACAGCGCGCCGCTGCGCGAAACCGCCTGGTGGACGCCACCCGAACTCACCGCGCCCACCGAAGCCGATGAGGTCAACTCCTCGCTCTGCCACGGCTTCATCTTCGATTTCTGCGGTGTCGAGGTGGACCGCGTCACCGGCCAGGTGCGCGTGGACAGGTACGTCACCATGCACGACTGCGGCACGGTGCTGCACCCCGGCATGGTCGCCGGCCAGGTCACCGGCGGCTTCGCCCACGCCCTCGGCGCCGCGCTGTATGAAGCGCACAGCTACGCGCCGGATGGCAGCTTCCAGACCGGCACCTTCGCCGACTACCTGGTGCCCACCGTGATGGAAGTGCCGGCACCGCTGATCCTGCACCACGAATCGCCCTCGCCCTTCACCCCCCTCGGCGCCAAGGGCGTCGGCGAGGGCAACTGCATGTCCACACCCGTCTGCATCGCCAATGCGGTGGCTGACGCGCTCGGCCTGCACGACGTATCACTGCCGCTGCTGCCCGCCACGCTAGCGCGCCATCTCCACGGCGCCGAACCTGGCGCGCCCGCCGTGGCACCGCCGCAAGGCGAACGCACGCTGCGCGGCGAAGGCGAAGCGCGCGTCGCCGCCCCGCGCGAGAAGGTCTGGGCCATGCTGCTCGACCCCGAGGCGCTGATGGCCATCATCCCCGGCGCGCATGCCATCCAGCGCACCTCCCCCACCGCATACCGCGCCGAGGTCACGCTCGGCATCGGGCCGGTCAAGGGCCGCTACCGCGTCACGCTCTCGCTCGCCGACCTGGACGAACCCAGCGCGCTCACGCTCTCCGGCAGCGCAGCCGGCGCGCTCGGTTTCGGCCAGGGCCGCGGCCAGGTCACGCTGCGGGAAGCCGATGGCAGCACCGTCATCGCCTACCACTACGAAGCGGCCGTCGGCGGCAAGGTCGCGAGCATCGCCGGCCGGCTGCTGGATGGCGCAACGCGCGTCATCATCGGCCAGTTCTTCGCCGCCCTAGCCCGCCAGGCGGCACCACGCCAGCCATGGTGGCAGCGCCTGCTGCACCGCCTGGGCCTGCACGCATGAAGCCGCCGAAATTCGACTACGTCAGCGCCGAAACCCTGGACGAAGCGCTGGCCACGCTGCGCGCCGAGGGCGAGGGCGCCCGCATCATCGCCGGCGGCCAGTCGCTGCTGCCCATGCTGAACATGCGCCTGGCGCGGCCCGCCGTGCTGGTGGACATCATGCGCATCGCCGCGCTGGCGGAAACCACGAAGCAGAACGGCACACTGCGCATCGGCGCCGGCGTGCGCCAGGCCACGCTGCAGGCGCACCCCAACCTGCATCCACTGCTGGCCGCTGCGCTGCCCTGGGTCGGCCACGCGCAAACCCGCAGCCGCGGCACGCTCTGCGGCAGCGTCGCCCATGCCGACCCCAGCGCGGAAATCCCGTTGGTGCTGCTGGCGCTGCAAGGCGACATCCTGCTGCGTTCCGCCCGTCGCACCCGCCGCGTTGCCGCCGCGGATTTCTTCATCGGCATGATGCAGACCGCGCGGCAGGAGGACGAACTGATCGAGGCCATCTGCCTGCCGCAACCGCGCCCCGGCGAAGGTTACGCCTTCCGCGAAGTTGGCCGCCGCCATGGCGACTTCGCCATCGTCGCCTGCGCCGCCGTCGCGCACGAAGCCGGCGTGCGCCTGGCCATCGGTGGCGTCGCCGACCACCCCGCCGCGCGCGACTTGCCTGCCGATAGCGCGCACTGGCCGGAGGCGCTGGACGCCTTTGCCCACGCCCTGCCCGCACGCGACGACTTGCACGCCACCGCCGAGTACCGCCGCCAACTGGTCCGCAAGCTCGGCCACCAGGTGATGCAGGAGGCCGCCGCATGCCGCGCCTGAGCGCCGCGCAACGCCACACCATCCGCTTCACCCTGAACGGCCAGCCGGTGCAGGGTGAAGCCGAGCCGCGCCTGCTGCTGACGGATTTCCTGCGCCATGTGCTGGGTGCCACCGGCACGCATGTCGGTTGCGAACACGGCGTCTGCGGCGCCTGCACGGTGCAGATCGATGGCTCGCCCGCGCGCGCCTGCCTGACGCTGGCGGTGCAGGTGGAAGGCTCCGACATCCGCACCGTCGAAGCCCTGGCACCGGCACCAGGTCGCCTGTCCATTTTGCAGGAAGCCTTCCGCCGCCACCACGCGCTGCAATGCGGCTTCTGCACTGCGGGCATCCTGATGTCGCTCGACGCCTTCCTCCGCGCCCAACCGGATGCCGACGAGGCTGCGCTGCGCGACCTGCTCTCCGGCCACCTCTGCCGCTGCACCGGCTACGCGCCGATTATCGCCGCGGCGTTGGATGCCGCGGCACGCCTGCGGGAGACCGCCCATGCTTGACCTCGGCACCAGCTTCCTCGCCAGCGTCGAACGCACACCGCGTGCGCTGGCCATCGTCGATGGCGACCTCCGCCTCAGCTACGCCGAATGGTATCCTCGCGTTTCCGCCGTCGTCGCCGGGCTGCATCGGCTTGGCCTGCAACGCGGCGACCACCTGCTGACCGTGCTGCAGAATCGCTGGCAGGCGGCGACGCTGCACTGGGCCTGCCAGTTCGCCGGCATCATCATCACGCCGCTCAACTGGCGCGCCAAGGCAGACGAGATCGACTACGCCATCGCCGATGCCGAGGCGCGCGCTGTGGTATTCGAAGCCGTCTCCGCCGAGGCCACGCGCGCCACCCGCGCCATCCCGCGCATCACGCTGGACGAGGCACTCCCCGAGGAAACCAGCTTCGCCACTCTCCTCGCAGCCGCCGCCCCGCCCGCGCAGCCGCAGGCCAACGCGGAAGACTGGTCGGTGATGCTCTACACCTCCGGCACCACCTCCCGCCCCAAGGGCGTGCCGCGCCGCCACCGCGCCGAACGCGCCGCCGCCATCGCGCATGTCGCGCAGAACCTTTACGGCGCGGATGAATGCACGCTGGGCGTCATGCCGCTCTACCACACCATGGGCGTGCGCAGCCTGCTGGCCATGGCCTGCATCGGCGGCGCCTTCATCTGCCAGCCGCGCTTCGACGTCGCTGAAGCCCTGCGCCTGATCGAACAGGAACGCATCACCAACCTCTACCTCGTCCCCACGCTGTACCACGACGTGCTGCACCACCCCGCCTTCGCCAGCACCGATGTCTCCAGCGTGCGCAAACTCGGCTTCGCCGGCGCCAGCATGACGGACGGGTTGCTGCGCGACCTCACCGCCGCCTTCCGCCCGGACCTCTTCGTCAACCACTACGGCAGCAGCGAGATCTACACCTTCACGGTGGACCAGAACGCCCCGCTGAAACCCGGCAGCGCCGGCCGCGCCGGCCTCAACCAACGCATCCGCGTCGTGCACCTCGGCACGTCAACGCCAGCCGAACCTGGCCAGGAAGGTGAGATCATCGCCTCTCTGGCCGGCGACGAAAGCTTCGAGGGCTATTGGCGCCGCCCCGAAGCCGACGCGAAGTCGCTGCGCGACGGCTGGTACCACACCGGCGACACCGGCTTCTTCGACAGCGATGGCGACCTCTTCGTCACGGGACGCGTGGACGACATGATCATCACCGGCGGCGAGAACGTCTCCCCGGTCGAAATCGAATCCTGCCTGTCGCTGCATCCCGCGGTCGCCGAAGTCGCCGTCGTCGGCCTGCCGGATGAGCGCTGGGGCAAGGTCGTCGCCGCCTTCATCGCCCGCCGCGCAGCCTGCACGCAAGCCGAGCTGGACGCGCATTGCCGGGCCGCCGGCCTGGCCAATTTCAAGCGCCCGCGGCGCTATGTCTTCGTGGCCGAAGTGCCGCGGTCGCCAGTAGGGAAACTGCTGCGCCGCAAGCTGGTGGAAGGCGACTATCGCCCCGCCGAACAGGAGAGTGAGTGATGAGCGCCTTCGACAAGCTGGACGGTTTCCGCGTGGAGGTGGCCGGCCCGCGCGCCGACATCATCCTGCATCGCCCGCCGCTGAACGTCATCCACATGCCGCAGCGCGACCAACTGCGAAAAGTGTTCGAGGCACTGGACGAGGATGACAGCGTCCGCGTCATCGTCCTGCGGGCGGAAGGCGAGCACTTCTCCTCCGGCGGCTACATCATGGGGTTCCTGGAAAGCACGCCGGAAGTCGTCTCCAAGCTGGCCTGGAACATGGCCGCGCCGGCGCGCTGCTCCAAGCCGGTCATCGCCGCAAATCGCGGTTATACGTTCGGCGTCGGCTTCGAGATCAGCCTCGCCTGCGACTTCCGCCTGTGTTCGGAAACCACGCAATACGCGTTGCCGGAACAGCAGCTCGGCCAAATCCCCGGCTCCGGCGGCTCCGCCCGCCTGCAGAAAATCGTCGGCATCACCCGCACCAAGGACATCGTGATGCGCAGCCGTCGCATCGCGGCGAAGCAGGCGCTGGACTGGGGCATCGCTACCGATGTCGTGCCCGACGACCAGCTGGAAACCGCCACCGATGCGCTGGTGAAGGAGCTCCTCCGCTTCGCCCCGCTCGCCCAGCGCACTGCCAAAAAACTGCTGAACGACACCGAGGACGCTTCGCTGTCGATCTCGATCGAACTCGAAGGCCACGCCTATTCGCGGCTGCGGTCGTCGGAAGACTTCGCCGAGGGCGTCAAGGCGTTCCACGAAAAGCGCAAGCCAAACTGGCAAGGGCGCTGAACTCCGGCGCTTCGCCCAGCAGCGCCAGGTTGTCGTCGGCGTGGCGGCCTGGTGCCGCGCCCGCCGCCGGCCAGCGCGCCACGGCCCACGCGTAAAGCATCGCCTGCTGACGCTGCTCGGCCGCCAATTCCTGCGCTGCCACATCGGCGCGCAGGGCGTCATCGCGGCCCTTCAGCCAGCGCCGCACCGCGCGCAAGGGCTGCACCACTTCGCGGCGCCAGTCGCACACCAACGCCTCCACCTCGGCCAGCGCGCCAGCATCCAGCGCCTCCCCCAGCCAACAGCAGAACAGCGCCAAGTTCACGTCCACACCGTGCGCGTCCTGCAACGCCAAACAGGTCGGCATCACGCCCGGCCGCGCATAGAACGCGACCGAGAAATCCCAAAACGCGTTCACTCGACAAACACCGCCCGCGCCGCCGGGTACCACTCAATCCGCGCACGCTTCAGCGATGCTTCCAGGTCGTCGCGCGGCATCCGCGCGTAGTCTACCAGCAGCTTCAGGTACAACCCGACGAAGATCGGTCCATGCCCGTCACTGCGTTCCTCCGCCGTGCTGCTCATGCAATGCGCCAACTCATGCAGCAGCACCCAGGTTGCCAACTGATCCGGCGCCTCAATCGCCAGGCGCGTCGCCCGCGCCACCGTGCGCCTGGCCTTCTTGGTCAGCGGTCGCACTAGGGGCGCCCAACTCAGCCCCTCCTGCACCCACACATGGTCCACCAGCCCCTGCAACCGCGCATAGGGCACCAGCGAGAGGTCGCGCGGCGCCACCTCGCGGTCCTCCCAGGCATAGACCTTCCGCCGCTGCGGATCAGGCATGCTCATCGGCGCCCGCGCGGCAGCGTGCCACCCCCAGCGCCGCCTGCCACCGGCCGGTTCAGCCCCACGCGCCCACCCGCCGCCGCGCCGTGGCCGAAGGCGCCGCGGTCGCGCACCGTAACGCTGGAATAGACGTTGCGCAGGTTCACCCCCAACTCCCGAAACTTCTCGCCGATGATCTGCTGCTTCACCAGCACCAGCGCCGTCCCGGTGGAAGTCGCCTGCTGCCCGGCCTCGCTGGCCTCGCGCTCCCGCGCCATCTCGTCCAGCCGCTTGCCCACCCGGTCGGCAAAGCCATACCTGAAGCTGCGCAGCACCGCCTGGGCCGGCTGGGTCCGCCGCGCGTAGTCCGGCCCGGCGCGGTAGCGCATCTCCTCGGTCTCCAGCGCCCGCCCAACCACAGCCAGCAGGTACTCCGCCATCTGCACGTCCGGCTCCAGGCCGAACAGCACGAAGTCCTGCTTGCCATCGGTCCAACCGCGGCATTCGCACAACCGCAGCAGCGCCGGGTACAGCCAGCGCAGCGCCTGGCGCGCCGGCCCAAGCACGGGGATGCGCCGCTGCACGCAGGCTTCCTCGCGCAGCTCCACCTCGCCCATGGTCAGGCCATAGACGGCCAGCAACTCCCCCACCTTGGCGGCGGCGGCCATCGCCTCGGCCTCCGAGCAGCCGCGGTCGACGGTCTTGGCGGCAAGGGCGCGGATGCGCGCCTTCACCTTGGCGAGTTCGCTGGTCTGGTCCATGTATCCCGACAATAGCGGCGCCAACCCGAACAGGGCTAGGCTGCGCGAACAAATGGGCGGAGCGGGCATGGAAGGCATTATCCCCATGGCAGGGCGTGACGCGGCGGCGACCCTGCCCGCCGTCGTATCGGCCGCCCGCTTCCACCGCTTCGGCGGCCCCGACGTGCTGGTGCTGGAAGACCTGCCCCTGGCCCCGCCCGCCGCCGGGGAGGCCCTGGTTGCCGTCCACGCCGCCTCGATCAACCCGTCCGACGCCAAGAACGTCGCCGGCCGCATGCGCCAGACCACCCCGCCCCGCACCCCCGGCCGCGACTTCGCCGGCACCGTCCTCGCCGGCCCGGCCGAATGGCTGGGCGCCGAGGTCTGGGGCACCGGCGGCGACCTGGGCTTCACGCGGGATGGCAGCCACGCCCAGCTGCTGGGCCTGCCCGTCGCCGCCCTGGCCCGCAAGCCAACCAACCTAAGCTTCGCCCAGGCCGGCTCGGTCGGCGTCAACTATGTCACCGCCGCGCTGGGCCTGGACTACGCCGCGCTGCAACCTGGCGAGACCGTCCTCGTCCTCGGCGCCAGTGGCGGTGTCGGCGGCGCCGCCTGCGCCATCGCCCGGCAACGCGGCGCCACCGTCATCGCCGCCCAGCGCGGCCGCCCTGCGCCGGACCAGACAGCCGCGCAAACCGCGCACCGCTTCATCGACCTCAACGTCATCTCCCCCGGTGAGGCGATCCAGGCCCTCACCGGCAATCGCGGCGTGGACGTGGTTTTCGATTGTGTCGGCAACATCCCGCTGACCTCCAGCGCCATGGGCGTGCTGGCCATGCGCGGCCGCGTCGTCGTCATCGCCGGCACGCCGGGCGAAAAGCTCGGCCTGGAACTCATCCCCTTCTACCGCAAGGAAGCCCGGCTGATTGGCGTGGACAGCCTGAAGCGCGGCGCCGCCGAATGCGCCACCTTGCTGGAAGCGCTGCGCCCCGGCTTCGAGTCCGGCGCCTTCCCCGCCCCAACCATCGCCCACAGCTTCCCGCTGGAGCAGGCGCGCCAGGCCTACACCCTGGTGAACCGCGGCACCCGCGGCCGCGTCATCCTCACGCCAAACCCCATCCGCGGGCCTTCGCCAGACCCCATCCGCATCGCAGGAGCCCCCGCCATGCCCGACACCCACGTCACCTACACCGACGCCAACCTGACCGAAGCCGTGCTGGCCCGCATCCAGCCGGACGTGAACCCGCGCACGAAGGAGATCATGACCGCGTTGCTGAAGCACGCGCACGCCTTCGTCCGCGACGTCAAGCTGACCCCGGCCGAATGGGATGCCGGCATCAAGTACCTCTCGGCCATGGGCCCCTTCGTCACCGACAAGCGCAATGAGTGGATCCTGCTCTCCGACGTTACCGGCGTGACCATGCTGGTGGACGCCATCACCCATGCCAGCAGCGAAGGCGTCACCGAAACCACCGTCCTCGGCCCGTTCCACCGCGAAAACCCACCGGTGCTGGGCAATGGCGACAACATCGCCCCCGGCCTGGTCGGTGAGATGCTGGAAGTCCGCGTCGTCATCGCCGACGCCGCCGGCAAGCCGATCCAGGGCGCCCAGGTGGATGTCTGGCACGCCGACAAGGATGGCGGCTACGACAGCCAGATCGGCGACGGCAACACCCACATGATGCGCGGCCGCTTCGTGACGGGTGCGGATGGCGTGGTCCACTTCTGGACCGTGAACCCCAGCTGCTACCCGGTCCCACATGACGGCCCGGCCGGCCAGGTCCTCGCCGCCATGGGCCGCGGCCCGATGCGCCCCGCGCATGTCCACTTCTGGATCAAGGCGCCTGGCTACCGCGACCTGATCACCCACATCTTCGCCGATGGCGACAAGTACCTGTACGAGGACGCGGTCTTCGGCGTGAAGGCCAGCCTGGTGGTGAACTTCGAAGCGAAGCGGAAGGCCGGCACCAGCGACCACCTGGAGCTGGAGTACGAGTTCCGCATCCCGAAGGCCTGAGCATGCCGGCCGCCCCCTCCCGCCGCATGCTGCTGGCCGCCCTGGCGGCGCCCGCGGTGGCCCGCGCGCAGCCGGCCTGGCCCACCCAGTCCATCTCGCTGGTCATCCCCTTCGCCCCCGGCGGCCCGACCGACGCGGTCGCCCGCCTGATGGCCGAGTCGCTGGGCCGCGACCTCGGCCAGAACGTGGTGGTGGAGAACGCCGCCGGCGGCGGCGGCACCATCGGCGCGCTGCGCGTGGCCCAGGCCCGGCCGGACGGCCACACCCTGCTGCTGCACAATATCGGCATGGCCACCGCGCCGGCGCTGTATCGCCGGCTGCCTTACGACCCCGTGGCGGATTTTGAGTGCATCGGCCTGATCACCCCGGTGCCCATGGTCTGGGTCGCCCGACCAGACTTCCCGGCGCGGGAATTCGCTGGCGCCATCGCCCATATCCGCCGGCACCGCGAAGGCGTGAACCTGGCCCATGCCGGCCTCGGCTCCGGCTCGCAGCTCTGCGGCACGCTGCTGCAGGCCCAGCTTCACGCGCCGATGACCGCCATCGTGTTCCGCGGCACCGGCCCGATCTACCCGGAGCTGCTGGCCAACCGGGTGGACCTGGTCTGCGACCAGACCACCGGCGCCATCCCGCAGATCGCCGGCGGCAAGGTCCACGCCCTGGCCGTCGCCTCGGCCCAGCGGCTGCCGCAGCTGCCTGATGTCCCCACCGCCGCCGAGGCCGGGCTGCCGGGCTTCGAGGTCACCATCTGGCACGGCCTCTACGCGCCAAAGGGCACACCGCCGGCCATCATCGCCCGCGCCAACCAGGCCCTGCGCGCCAGCCTGGCGGACCCGCGGGTGGTCCGCCGGCTGGGCGAACTCGGCGCCAGCCCGGAGCCGATGGAGCGGGTGACGCCCGCCGCCCACCGCGCCTACCTGGTCAGCGAGATCGCCCGCTGGCGCCCGCTGCTGCAAGCCGCCGGCGAATACGCGGACTGACCTGCGCGGGCGGCTAGCGCCACCCGCCCCTCAGCCGCACGCAACCCCTGGTGGTTTTGTTCCGCCCGCTGCTAGTCTGTTGCGGGAACGGGGCAAGACATGCGCAATCCCGGCGGCCAGAAGGGTCACCACCACGCCAGCGAGGCCAGCCTGGCCTTCCTCGACCAGGCTGAACTCGAACTGCGCTCGGCGCTCGGCATCTCCCGCCCCTCCGCGTCGTCTTCGACGTCGGACGCCGCGATGCGTGCATCGTCGGCCTCCGCGTCGCTTGCGACGTCGGACGCCGCGTCGTCTTCGACGTCGGCAGCCGCGCCACCGTCGCCCACGCCTGCCATGCCAGCCGCCGGGCTATCTGCGGCGTTGCCAGCCGCCCAGCCGTCGCGCGCCACGCCCGCGCTGCCACTGTTGCCGCCCGAGCCAGCGGAAGCCGCCCCCCCTCCCGGCTATCTCGGCCACCGCGCCCGCATGCGAGAAAAACTGCTCAAGGCCGGCCCGGACGCGCTGCTGGACCACGAGATGCTGGAGATGGTCCTGTTCCTCGCCCTGCCGCGGCGAGACACCAAGCCCATCGCCAAGGCGCTGCTCGCCCGCTGCGGCAGCTTCGCCAACGCCATCGCCGCCCCGGTGGAGGAACTGCGCCGGATCGAGGGCCTGGGCGATGCCGGCCTGGCCGCGCTGAAGCTGGTGCAGGGCGCCGCGCTGCGCCTCCAGGCCGCCGAGGTGCTGGACAAGCCGCTGCTGAACAACTGGGACCGCCTGCTGGCCTATCTCAACGCCAGCCTGGCGCGCGAACGGATCGAGCAGTTCCACGTCCTCTACCTGGACAGCAAGAACCGCCTGATCGCCGACGAGGCCCAGGCCCGCGGCACCGTCAACCACACGCCGGTCTATCCGCGGGAGATCGTCAAGCGCGCGCTGGAACTGCACGCCACGGCGCTGATCCTGGTGCACAACCACCCAAGCGGCGACCCGACGCCAAGCCGCGCCGATATCGAGATGACCACGGCCATAAAGCAGGCCGCCGCGGTACTGGAGATCGTGCTGCACGACCACCTGATCGTCGGCAATGGGCGCCATCTGTCGCTGCGGCGCGAAGGCCTGTTGTAGCCGGCGCGCCGGATTGGATTGACCGCAACCATTCCGCGCCGGCACCTTGCGGTCATGCACATGACCCGGCTTGCCCTGCTGCTCGCTTCCGCCGCGCTGGCCGGCCATGCCCTGGCCCAGGGCCTGCCCGGCAAGCCACCGCCGATCGGCGCGACGCCGCCGCAAACCCCGACGGAACCGACGCCGCCGCAACAGGCCGCCAAGCCACCGGCGCTGGGCGCCCCCGGCGCGCCGCCAGCCCCCGGCCAGGCCGCCCGCCCCGGCAGCAAGCCCCCCGCCCTGCCGCCGGCAGGCCCTGCGCCGGGCGGCAGCGCCAGCGCCAAGCCGGCGCCGCTGCCACCGGGCTCCGGCACCGCCATGCCGCGCCAGGTCAGTTCCGGCACCGGCTTCGTCATCGGCCAGGGCCGGCTGATGACCAACAACCACGTGGTCCGCGACTGCACGGAAATGCGCGCCCGCATCGCCACGGGCGCCGAACTGCCGGCCCGCGTGCTGGCCACCGATGCCAACCGCGACCTGGCCCTGCTGGCGGTGGAAGGCGATGCCGGGCCGATCCTGCGTTTCCGCAGCGGTGGCGAATTGCGCCGCGGTGAGGGCGTGGTGACCTATGGCTTCCCACTCGCCGGCCTGCTCTCGGCCGGGCCGACCCTGACCACCGGCGACGTCTCCGCCCTGACCGGCCTGCGCGACGACCCCCGCAGCTACCAGATCAGCGCGCCGGTGCAGCCCGGCAATTCCGGCGGCCCGCTGCTGGACCTCGGCGGCCACATCGTCGGCGTCGTGGTCAGCAAGCTGAATGCCCAGCGCATCGCCCAGGCCACCGGGGACATCCCGCAGAACGTCAACTTCGCGGTCAAGGGCACCGAGGCGCTGACCTTCCTGCGCGAGCAGGGCTTCCGGCCGGAACTGGCGGAAACCCGAGGCACGCTGCTCTCGGCGGCCGAGGTGGGCGAGATCGCCCACCTCTCCACCGTGTTCCTGCGCTGCCTGAGGTAATACCAACGGCACGGGGCTTTGCCCGGTGCCGAGGCGCCGAATGGCGCCCGCGGGTCGCGCCCTTCGGCGCGCGGAACCGCGAAGCCAAGCAAACCCGGGGTTTCAGCGTCATGCTGAAGCCGTACGTTCCGCCCGGCGACTGAGGGTAACAAGAAGCTCCTGCCAGCGGTCAAGGAACTCGGCCGCTGGTATCAGCCTCAGCGCGCCTGCAACGCTGCAACGATCGCGCTGGCGAAGGCCGGCGCATCCGCCAGGTGCGACGCCACCTTGGGCATGGTGACGCGCAGCCGCACCAGGTTGCCGCCCACGGCCCCGGCGCAGACCAGGCCCTCCACGGGCTGGCGGCCGAAGCTGCCCTCCAGCGCGGCGCAGGTCAGCGCGGTCCGGCCGGCCACCGCCAACGGAAAGCGCCGGGTCTCGCGCAGGTTGCGGGCGCGGTCGTGGCCCTGCACGGCGTCGTTCAACTCGGCCTGGAAGGCGGCTGTTGCCGCCGGAGAGGTCGGTCCATCGGGCAGGTCCGCGCCAACCGGCGCCAGCTTGACCACGGCCGCCGCGCGCTGCCGGGTGGCCACGGTGGCATAGGTCACTTCATGGCCCACCGCCGGCGGCCGCGCCGGTAGGATCTGGCCACGGCGGAAGGTCGCCGCCTCGGCCGGCAGGCGCGATACCGCGTCCTGCACACTCAGCCTGGGGGCCGGGGGCGTTGCCGCGGCGGTGGTCGCCGCGGTCTCGCCATCCGGCAGCTCACAGGCCGCCAGTACCACCAGCAGCGCCAAGGGGGCGCTGCGCCATGCTTTCGCCATGCCTAGCCGCCGAAACGCGGCGTCGCCGGGGCCTGCACCACCAGCGCCGGCACCTGCTGCAGCGCCGCATGGCCATTGCCATACTTGGCCCAGAGGTGGGTGCTGTCCTCATAGACCATCTTCGCGCCGATCCAGACGATCAGGGCGACGCCGATATAGGCCAGCACCGGGAACTTCTCGAGCAGCTTGGAGATCAGCGTCGCCGCCACGCCCATCAGCAGGATCGAGATGATCAGGCCGATGATCAGCATGTTCATGTTGCCCGCCGCCGCGCCGGCCACCGCCAGCACGTTGTCGAGGCTCATGGACACGTCGGCGACCACGATCTGCCACAGCGCCTGCGCCATGGTCTTCTCCTCGGCGTGGTGCGTCGGGTCGTGGGCGTCGGCGTCCTTCTGCCGCAGTTCCTTGTAGAAGCCATAGGCGATCCACAGCAGCAGCAGCCCGCCGATCAGCATCAGGCCCGGGATGGTCAGCAGGTACACCGCGGCCAGGCTGAGCACGATGCGCAGCACCACCGCCAGCACCATGCCGAACATGATGGCCTTGCTGCGCTTGTCGGGCGGCAGGCCGGCGGCGGCCAGCGCGATCAGCACGGCGTTGTCGCCGGAGAGGATGATGTTCACGCCCAGGATCGTGGCGAGCGTCGCCCAATCGAAGTTCTGCATGATCGAGTCGAGGCTTAGGGCGGACAGGTCCATGCGGGCGCTCCGGGCGAGTTGGGACGTTTCTGGGCGTGGGGCCGGGATTCGGCCCGCGCGACCCTATTGGACCGTCCCGCCCCTGTGAAGCGTGAACCGTATGTCACGCTTCACTGTCCCGTCTGGCGCCCTCGTGTCACCCCACGCGACGAAGTGGTAAGGTTACCGCCCGCGCAACCCAGGCGAGTGCACCCACCTGGCCGACCGTCGCCGCCGCCCAGATCCAGGGCGGGAACAAGGCCGGCTGCGCCAGGTAGCCCAGCGGCAGCAGCAGCCAGCCGTAGGAGCCAGGCACCTTATCGGCCACCTCATGCGTACCCTCCCAGACCATGTCGCCGGCGACGTACAGAATCATCGCCAGGCCCAGCCAGCCAATCCAGCGGTGCCGTTCCAGCAACCCGGCGATCAGGTTCGCCGCCACGCCCATCAGCAGCACCGAAATGGCCAGGCCGATGACCATCACCTCGACATGGTCCTTGGCCACGCCGGCCACCGCCAGCACGTTGTCCAGGCTCATGGAGACGTCGGCCGCCAGGATGGTCAGCACCGCCTGGCCCAGCGTCTTCGGCGCGGCGGTCGCTGCCGTGCCGTGATCGGCGGTACCGGAGCGGCGCAACTCGGCGAACATCTTCCAGCACACCCACAGCAGCAGAAGGCCGCCGGCCAGGGTCACGCCGACAATCGCCAGCAACTGCGTGGTAACGGCGGCAAAGCCAATCCGCATGACCGTGGCGGCACCGATTCCCCACAGGATCGCCTGGCGCCGCTGGGCCGGCGGCAACCCTGCCGCGGCCATGCCGACGATGATGGCGTTGTCGCCGGCCAGGACGACATCGATGAACAAGACCTGGGCCAGTGGGATCAACCAATCCGGGACCAGCAAGTCCGGCATCAGCATGAACAGCGCGCTCCTCTAAGGGCATGAGCTCGCAACATGACCATGAAGTAATGATTTGGCAAGGGGCACCGTGGCGCTTTCCGCATGGCCGCGCTTGCCATTCCCCCGCGCCGGGGCCACACCGCCGGCTTCCGCGCCACATCTCTCCGCGCCCCCTCCGCATGAGGCCCGCCATGGTCCCCCGCTATTCCCGCCCCGTGATGGCTTCGATCTGGTCGCCCGAGGAACGCTACCGCATCTGGTTCGAGATCGAGGCCCTGGCCGCCGAAGCCATGGCCGCCATCGGCACCATCCCGGCCGAGGCCGCCCAGGTCATCCGCGCCAAGGGCACACCTCGTGCTGCCGCCATCGGCGCCGAGGCGGTCGAGCGCATCGACGAGATCGAGCGCGTCACCCGCCACGACGTCATCGCCTTCCTGACCTACATGCAGGAAGGCATCGGGCCGGAAGCCCGCTTCATGCACCAGGGGATGACCAGTTCGGACGTGCTGGACACTGCGCTGGCAGTGCAGATGACCCGCGCCGCGGACCTGCTGATCGCCGACCTGGACGCGCTGCTGGCGGCGCTGAAGGCCCGCGCGCTGGAGCATAAGCATACGCCGACCATCGGCCGCAGCCACGCCATCCACGCCGAGCCGACCACCTTCGGCCTGAAGCTGGCCGGCCACTACGCCGAGTTCGTCCGCAACCGCGCCCGCCTGGTCGCCGCCCGGGCGGAGATCGCCACCTGCGCCATCTCTGGCCCGGTCGGCACCTTTGCCAGTGTCCACCCCAGCGTGGAGGCCTTCGTCGCCGGCAAGCTGGGCCTGTCCGTGGAACCCGTCTCCACCCAGGTCATCCCGCGCGACCGCCACGCCGCCTTCTTCACGGCGCTCGCCATCGTGGCCAGCAGCATCGAGCGCCTGGCCACCGAAGTCCGCCATCTGCAGCGCAGCGAAGTGCGCGAGGCCGAGGAGTTCTTCCACGCGGGCCAGAAGGGTTCTTCCAGCATGCCGCACAAGCGGAACCCGGTGCTGTCGGAGAACCTGACCGGCCTGGCCCGCCTGGTGCGCGGCTACGTCACCCCGGCGCTGGAGAACGTCACCCTCTGGCATGAGCGCGACATCAGCCATTCCAGCGTCGAACGCGTCATCGGGCCGGACGCCACCATCGCGCTGGACTTCGCGCTGTCGCGCCTGACCGGCATGATCGAGAAGCTGGTGGTCTACCCGGTGCGCATGCAGCAGAACCTGGAATCGCTGGGCGGCGTGGTCCACTCCCAAAAAGTGCTGCTGGCGCTGACCCAGGCCGGCATCAGCCGCGAAGCCGCCTATGCCGCGGTGCAGGAAGCCGCCATGACCACCTGGCGCGCGCTCGGCACCCCGGAAGTCCGCAGCTTCCGCGACAACCTGCTGCTGAACGCCGAGGTCGCCAGCCACTTCGACGCCGCCAAGCTGGACAAGGTGATGGACCCGACCCGCGACTTCGCCCAGGTGGACACCATCTTCCAGCGCGTCTTCGGCTGAAGCGGCACCACCGCTTCAGCCCCATCAGGCGCCAAGGCTCCGCCGCGGAAAACTGCCTCGACCGCCTGGATTTTGCCATCGAGGCAACCCATCCTGCGCATCCGCCGGGCCTGCACACGGCCCGGCAAGGAGGAGGCCATCATGCAATCGCTCAGGATCGTTCTGGCCGCGACCGCCATGGCGCTGCCGCTGCTGGCCCTGGCACCAGCCGAGGCGCAGGCCCAGTATTATGGCAAGGGCGGCTACTACGCCCCGCCCCCGCCGCCACCGCCGCCCTACTACTACCGGCCACCGCCGCCGCCGCTGCCCTACTACTACCGCCCGGCGCCCCCGCCGCCGCCCTACTGGTACCGGCCGCACCACCACCACTGGGGCCGGCGCTGGTAGCCGCCGGGACCCCTCGCCTTGTGTACCGTCGTCGTCCTGCGCCAACCGGGCGCCACCTGGCCGTTGCTGCTTGCCGCCAATCGCGACGAGAAGCAGGACCGCGCCTGGGATGCCCCCGCCGCCCATTGGCCTGACCACCCCGGCGTCATCGCCGGGCGGGACCGCCTGGCCGGCGGCACGTGGATGGCGCTCAACCAGCAGGGCGTGGTCTGCGCCATCCTGAACCGCGTCGGCACGCTGGGGCCCGCCAGCGACAAACGCAGCCGCGGCGACCTGCCCCTGCTGGCCACCCGCCACCCCAGCGCCGCCGCCGCGGCCGCCGCCATCGCCGCGCTGCCCGCCGGCGCGTGGCGCGGCTTCAACATGGTGCTGGCCGATGCGCGGGACGCCTGGTTCATCCGCGGGCTGGGCCAGGGCCGGCCGGAGCTGGTGCCGCTGCCACCCGGCATCAGCATGGTGACGGCGCATGACCCCAACGACGTGAGCAGCCCGCGCACCGCCCGCCACCTGCCACGCTTCCAGGCCGCCGCGCCGCCGGCGCCGGACCGCGACGACTGGGCCGCCTGGCAAGCCCTGCTGGGCGACGACAGCGTGGCGGAATCCCGCGCCGATACCCTCTGCGTGCCCCCGGTCGGCGGCTTCGCCACGGTCTCCGCCAGCCTGGTCGGCCTGGCCGCGGATGGCCGCCGCTGCTGGCGCTTTGCCCACGGGCCGCCCAACCGCACGGCCTTCGCCCCCCTGGATCTCCCCTTGGCCCTGTAGCCTGCTGCATTGCTGCCGGCCGCCCCCGGCATGGCGGCGCGGGCGCCTGCTTGCTATATGCCGCTGATTCGGGTGGCCCCGGCCGCCCGCGCGCCCCTGCGCAACCCATGCGCAACCCAAGGAATGCAGCCCATGGCGCGACGCCGTCAGCTCTACGAAGGCAAAGCCAAAATCCTGTTCGAGGGCCCCGAGCCAGGCACTCTCGTCCAGTATTTCAAGGACGACGCCACCAGCGCCGAGAAGAAGGGCACCATCACCGGCAAGGGCGTGCTGAACAACCGCATCAGCGAATACCTGATGACCCGGTTGATGGAGATCGGTGTTCCCACCCACTTCATCCGCCGGCTGAACATGCGCGAACAACTGATCCGCGAAGTGGAGATTATCCCGCTGGCGGTAGTGGTGCGCAATGTCGCCGCCGGCAGCTTCTCCACCCGGCTTGGCATTGCCGAGGGCACGCGCCTGCCGCGCAGCATCATCGAATACTACTACAAGAACGAGGCCCTGCAGGACCCCATGGTCTGCGAGGAACACATCACCGCCTTCGGCTGGGCGGCGACCCAGGACCTCGACGATATCGTCGCGCTGACGCTGCGGATCAATGATTTCCTGACCGGCCTGCTGCTGGGCGCCGGCATCGTGCTGGTCGATTTCAAGATCGAGTTCGGCCGGCTGTTCGAGAACGAGGAAATGCGCATCGTCCTGGCCGATGAGATCAGCCCGGACAATTGCCGCCTGTGGGACGCCAAGACCGGCGAGAAGATGGACAAGGACCGCTTCCGCCGCGACCTCGGCAAGGTCGAGGAAGGCTACCAGGAAGTGGCCCGCCGCCTCGGCATCCTGCCGGAAGCCGGCATCCGCGACATGAAGGGCCCGGAGTCGATCCAATGACCCGCTCCGATGGCGGGAAGACGGACCCCAGGCTGCGTAGCGTAAGCGTGAATCGGAGAGGCAAATGAAGGCGTATGTGACGGTGATGCCGAAGAACGGCGTCCTCGACCCCCAGGGCAAGGCCATCGGCCACGCGCTGACCGGCCACGGCTTCGCCGGCATCGGCGAGGTTCGCGTCGGCAAGCTGATCGAGCTGGAACTGGCCGAGACCGACCCGGCCAAGGCCCAGGCCGCCGCCGAGGACATGGCCCGCAAGCTGCTGGCCAACATGGTCATCGAAAGCTTCAAGGTCGAGGTGCGCTGACATGCTGCGCCTCTCGCTCTTCTTCATGGTCGGGCTGACCATCGCGTTCAGCATCGGCCTGCGCTGGCGGGAGGAAAAAGTCGCGGCCACCGGCCTGAAGCAGCGCCAGCCCCGGCGCGGCTGGCTGGCAGCGCAGAAGCACAAGATCAACCGCTGGATCACCGCAGCCGCGCTGGCGGCGGTGGCGACGCTGCTATTTTTTGGCGGCATCAATTGGTTGCGGATATGGCAGGGAACATCACCATGAAGGCCGGCATCATCCTCTTCCCCGGCACCAACCGGGAACGCGACATGGGGCTCGCCCTGGCCCGCGTCACCGGCGCCAAGCCCGCCATCATCTGGCACGGCGAGAGCGAGTTGCCCGCCGGCACCGACCTGGTGGTGCTGCCCGGCGGCTTCTCCTACGGCGATTATCTCCGTTGCGGCGCCATGGCCGCGCAGTCGCCGATCATGCGCGCCGTCGCGGCGTTCGCCGCGCGCGGCGGCCATGTGCTGGGCGTCTGCAACGGCTTCCAGATCCTCATCGAGGCCGGGCTGCTGCCGGGCGCGCTGCTGAAGAACGCCTCGCTGCGCTTCCTCAGCATGGATTGCCACCTGAAGGTGGAACGCACCGACACGCCCTATACCAGCCACTTCCAGCCCGGCGCGGTGTTCCGCAGCACCATGGCCCATGGCGACGGCAACTATTTTGCCAGTCCGGAGACGCTCGATACGCTTGAGGGCGAAGGCCGTGTCGTGCTGCGCTACTGCACGCCCGAAGGCGCCGTCACGCCCGACGCCAACCGCAACGGCTCAAGCAGAAGCATCGCCGGCATCGTCTCGGAAAACCGCCGCATCCTCGGCCTGATGCCGCACCCAGAAAACCAGGTAGACCCGCTCATCGACGGCACCGACGGCCTGCCGATGTTCGAAAGCATTTCTGCCTGTTTCGCCACGGCTTGAGAGAACCCATGACGGACCTACCCACGCCGCTGGAAGCAGCCCGCGCCAAGCAGCTCTCCGCCGAATTCGGCCTGAAGGGCGACGAATACGACCGCGTCCTGACCATCCTCGGCCGCACGCCCTCGCTGACCGAACTCGGTATCTTCAGCGTGATGTGGTCGGAGCACTGCTCCTACAAATCCTCCCGCTTCTGGCTGAAGCAACTGCCGACCACCGCCCCCTGGGTCATACACGGGCCGGGCGAGAATGCCGGCGTCATCGCCATCGGTGACGGCCTGGCCGCCGTCTTCAAGATGGAAAGCCACAACCACCCCAGCTTCATCGAGCCCTACCAGGGCGCCGCCACCGGCGTCGGCGGCATTCTGCGGGATGTCTTCACCATGGGCGCCCGCCCCATCGCCAACCTGAACGCGCTGCGCTTCGGCGCGCCGGACGCGCCGCGGATGAAGCGCGTCATCGACGGCGTGGTCCGCGGCATCGGCGGCTATGGCAACTGCGTCGGCGTGCCGACGGTAGGCGGCGAGGTCAACTTCCACCCGCGCTACAATGGCAACCCGCTGGTCAACGCCATGACGGTCGGCATCGCCCAGGCCGACCGCATCTTCCTGAGTGCCGCCGCCGGCGTGGGCAACGCGGTGGTCTACCTCGGCAGCAAGACCGGCCGAGACGGCATCCACGGCGCGACCATGGCCAGCACCGAATTCGCCGCCGACAGCGAGGACAAGCGCCCCACCGTGCAGGTCGGCGACCCCTTCGCCGAGAAGCTGCTGATCGAGGCCTGCATGGAGCTGATGGCGACCGACGCCATCGTCGCCATCCAGGACATGGGCGCCGCCGGCCTCACCTCTTCGTCCGTCGAGATGGCCGGCAAGGGCGGCGTCGGCATCGAGCTGAACATGGAAAACGTGCCGCAGCGCGAAACCGGCATGACCGCCTACGAGATGATGCTCTCGGAGTCCCAGGAGCGCATGCTGATGATCCTGAAGCCGGGCCGCGAGGCCATGGCGGAGGCGATCTTCCGCAAGTGGGAGCTGGACTTCGCCATCATCGGCCACCTGACGGATACCGGCCGCATCGTCATTCGCCACCACGGCGTCGTGGAAGCGGATATCGAACTGGCGCCGCTGGAATCCCAGGCGCCGCTGTACCAGCGCCCCTGGGTGCCGACGCCGAAGCTGCCCGTGCTGGGCGCAGTGCCGGACCCGGTCGGCCTGAAGGCCGCGCTGCTGACCCTCGTCGCCTGCCCGGACCTGTGCAGCCGCCGCTGGATCTGGGACCAGTATGACAGCATGGTCGGCGGCCAGACCGCCAAGCGCCCCGGTGCCGCCGATGCCGCCGTGGTCCGGGTGGAGGACCACAAGCGCGCCCTGGCCATGACCACGGATTGCACCCCCCGCTACTGCCTGGCGGACCCGGAGGAAGGCGGCAAGCAGGCCGTCGCCGAGGCCTGGCGCAACATCACCGCCGTGGGTGCCCTGCCGCTGGCGATCACCGACAACATGAACTTCGGCAACCCCGAGAAGCCGGAGATCATGGGCCAGTTCGCCGGCGCGGTCATGGGCATCGGCGCCGCCTGCCGCGCGCTGGACTTCCCGGTCGTCTCCGGCAACGTCAGCCTTTACAACGAGACGGAAGGCCGCGGCATCCTGCCCACCCCCGCCATCGGCGGCGTCGGCGTGCTGGAGGACGTGGCCCAGGCCATCGGCCTCGCCATGCCGGCGGGCCATGACCTGGTGCTGGTTGGCGCAACGCAGGGCTGGCTCGGCCAGTCCCTCTGGCTGCGCGAAATCGCTGGCCGCGAGGAAGGCGCCCCGCCGCCGGTGGACCTGGTGGCCGAACGCCGCAACGGCGATTTCGTCCGCGCCCAGATTCTCTCGGGTGCCGTCGCCGCCTGCCACGACTGCTCGGATGGGGGCCTGCTGGTCGCGGTGGCCGAGATGGCCATGGCCAGCGGCATCGGCGCCGTGCTGGAAGCGAAGGGCGACCACGCCTTCTGGTACGGCGAGGACCAGGCCCGCTACGTCCTGGCCGTGCCCGCCGCAGCGCCCGTCCTGGCCGCCGCCGCCGCCGCCGGCATCCCCGCCACCCGCATCGGCCATTCCCGAGGCGGGGACTTGGTCTTGCCGAATGGCGACGCCATATCGATACTGACCCTGGCCGCGGCGCATGAAGCGACGCTGCCCGCCCTGATGCGCGACGGAGCCTGACCCATGGCCATGCAGCAAGCTGATATCGAAGCCTTGATCAAGGCAGCGATGCCCGACGCGCAGGTGACCATCACCGCCCTGGTGGATGATGGCGACCACTATTCCGCGACCGTCGTCTCCGAAGTTTTCCGCGGCAAGTCCCGCGTGCAGCAGCACCAGCTGGTCTATGCCTCGCTGCGCGGCCGCATGGGGGGCGAATTGCACGCCCTCGCCCTGCAAACCTCAGCCCCTTAAGGAGCCACACCCATGACCAACCCGGTGTTCGAGCGCATCGAAGGCGAGATCAACGCCAACCCCGTCGTGCTGTACATGAAGGGCACGCCGGTCTTCCCGCAGTGCGGCTTCTCCGCCCGCGTGGTGCAGATCCTGTCCGCCGTGGGCGTGCCCTTCAAGGGCGTGAACGTGCTGGAAGACGGCGAAATCCGCGAGGGCATCAAGGCCTACGCCAACTGGCCGACCATTCCGCAGCTCTACGTCAAGGGCGAGTTCGTCGGCGGCTGCGACATCATCATGGAGATGTTCCAGGCCGGTGAGCTGCAGGAGCTGATGAAGGAAAAGGGCGTGCCGGTTTCGGCCTGATCCAAACGGCCTTCGGGCCGTTCGCCTCAGGCCGTTTTTGCCCTCAGACGCCGGGCGGCCGCATCCGCGGCCTTGGCTTACGCCGCACTGGCGGCGGGCGCCGTTCGGCGCCTCGGCGCGAGGCTGGGCCTCACGCCGCCTGAGCCCGGTTTTGCCAAGGGCGCTCCTGCCGGGCAGACTATGCCCCGGCAGGAGAGTCCACCCATGACCAGCATCGAACACCGCGCACTCGGCACCGGCGGCCTCAAGGTCTCCGCCATCGGCCTCGGCTGCATGTCGCTCTCGGGCGTCTATGGCGAAGCCGATGACACCGCCTCCGAGGCGCTGATCCGCGACGCCATCGGCCTCGGCGTCACCCACTTTGATAGCTCCGACATGTATGGCTGGGGCCACAACGAAGGTGTCGTCGGCCGCGCCCTGAAGGGCCTGCGAGACAAGATCATCCTCGTCACCAAGTTCGGCCAAACGCAGAACCCCGGCGGCCCGAACGGCGTCAACGGCAAGCCCGACTACGTGCAGCAAGCCTGCGAGGCCAGCCTGAAGCGCCTCGGCGTCGAGGTCATCGACGTCTATTACCAGCACCGCGTGGACCCCTCCGTCCCCATCGAGGACACCGTCGGCGCCATGCAGAAGCTGGTGGAGCAGGGAAAAGTCCGCTTCCTCGGTCTGTCGGAAGCCTCGCCGGCCACCATCCGCCGCGCCGCCGCCGTGGCACCCATCGCCTGCGTACAAACAGAGTATTCGCTGCTCTACCGCCAGGAAGCCGAGGAGACGCTGGCCACCACGCGTGAACTCGGCATCGGCTACGTCGCCTATTCCCCGCTCGGCCGTGGCTTCCTCACCGGCGTCATCCAGGAATTCGCCCAGGTGGATGGTCGCCGCGCCGCCCACCCGCGCTTCCAGGAAGCCAACTTCGCGCACAACCGGGTGCTGGCCGCCAAGGTGGAAGCGATCGCCGCCGAGAAGGGCTGCACCCCGTCCCAGCTGGTGCTCGCCTGGCTGCTGGCGCAGGGGCCCGATATCGTCGCCATCCCCGGCACCCGCTACCTGCCGCGGCTCAAGGAAAACCTGGGCGCGCTGGCGGTGACGCTCTCGGCCGAGGATGTCGCGCGCATCAGCGCCGCGGTGCCGCCTGGTTCCGCCGCCGGCACCCGTTACCCCGCCGGCGGCATGAAGGCGGTCTTCGTCTGACCGCCTGAGCCGCCGCCCCGACGGCAACGCGCGCGGTCTCCGCGCACCCAGATGTGCACGCCCCACGCAAGGGCGTGAGAGGCTTTCCCCGGCGCGGCGTGGCATGCCCCTCGCATGCTCGTCGCGCCCCTGATCTCCGTGTTGATGCCCGCCTGGAATGTCGCGCCCTTTGTCGGCGCGGCCATCGCCAGCGTGCTGTGCCAGACCCTGCCGAACCTTGAACTGCTGGTGGTGGATGACGGCTCCACCGACGCCACCGCCGGCATCGTCGCCGCCCAGCCTGACTACCGCGTCCGCTTGCTGCGCCAGGCCAATGCCGGGGTTTCCGCCGCCCGCAACCTGGCGCTGGCCGAGGCCCGCGGCCAGGCCGTGCTGTTCCTGGATGCCGACGACATGCTGGCCCCCGACGCGCTGGCACGCCTGGCCAAGGCGCTGTGGCGCCATCCGCAGGCCGTCGCCGCCGCCGGCCCCTACGCCTTCGTGCCCGAAGCCGCCGCCCTGGCGGACCCGGTGCCGCTGGCGCGCCGCCTGCGCTTCGCCGCCGGAGATGTGCTGGAACGCCTGCTCGTAGAAAACCTGTTCGCCAATGGCGGCCACCTGCTGCTGCGCCGAGACGCCGCCCGCGCCGCCGGTGGCTTCCTGGCGGGCATGCGCTATGGCGAGGACTGGGAATACTGGGTGCGCCTGTGCCTGCAAGGCCCGCTGGCGGTGGCCGATGGCGCCGACCCGGTACTGCTGGTGCGGCAGCGCCGCGGCAGCGCCTATCATCGCCTGGCGACGGACCCGCGCGCCTTCCTGCCGGCCATGCAGGCCATCTTCGGCAATCCGGCCCTGGTGGCGCGCCTGGGCACCGAGCGGCTGGCTGCGCTGCGCCGCCGCGCCGAGGCTGAGAATGAATGGATCATCGGCCGCGAGCTGCTGCGCCACGGCCAGCGCCAGGCCGGGCTGGCCCGGCTGCACGCCAGCCTGCGCGCCGCGCCCAGCCCCAAGCGTGCGGTGCTTATGGCCGCCGCCCACGCCGCGCCGCTGCTGCCGGCCAGCCTGCAGGGCCCCTTCGGCCGCTACGCCACCTGAGCAGGCGCGGGCACGGCCCGCGACGCCACCTGAGCCTGCGCGGGCACAACCCGCGACGCCACCTGAAACGCAAAACGCCGGGCACAAGGCCCGGCGCCACGGCAGCGCGGCAGCGCTGCAACCACCTCTGCGGAAACGCGAAGGCCACCGCAGCTGACCCAGGCAGCCCGCCTGCGGGCTGAGAGCGCGAATGCGCGACGTGCCCTTATGGGCACGCAAGCCAAGCCGGCGGATGCCGGCGCCTGAGGGCGAAAAATACAGCCGCTTTAGCGGCTGTAGAATTCCACCACCAGGTTCGGTTCCATCTGCACCGGGTACGGCACATCGCTCAGCTTCGGGCTGCGCAGGAAGCGGCCGCGCATCGCGCGGTGATCCACCTCGATGTATTCCGGCACGTCGCGCTCGCCGCTCTGCGAGGCGTCCAGCACCGCGGTCAGCTGCTTCGACTTTTCCTTGACCTCGATCAGGTCGGTGTCCTTGACCATGTAGGACGGAATGTTCAGCCGGCGGCCGTTGATCAGCACGTGACCGTGGTTGACGAACTGGCGGGCGGCGAACGGCGTCACCGCCAGCTTCATCCGGTAGATCACGCAATCCAGCCGGCGCTCCAGCAGGTTGATGAGGTTCTCCGAGGTATCGCCCTTCAGGCGCACCGCTTCCTCATAATACTTGCGGAACTGCTTCTCGCCGATGTTGCCGTAGTAGCCCTTCAGCTTCTGCTTCGCCATCAGCTGGATGCCGAAGTCGGTCGGCTTCTGCTTGCGGCGCTGGCCGTGCTGGCCGGGCCCGTACTCGCGCTTGCTGATGGGCGACTTGGCGCGGCCCCACAGGTTGACGCCGAGGCGGCGGTTGATCTTGTACTTCGACTCAAGGCGCTTGGTCATGCGCGGCACTCCCACCTGTTGCGGCGGGCCTTCTGAGCGTAGGGTCCGGTTGGACCCTGTGTTGTCCCGGTAGTCCCTTGCACCCCCCGAATTGGGGGCACCAGGGCGGGCGCTGACCCCGAAGGCCAGTCCACGTTCCCAGGAAGAGGCGGGGCTATAGGCGCCCTGCCCCGGCCTTGTCAAACCACGGCATCCCCGCGTAAGCCGCTACCATGGCCATCACGCGCGAAGAGATCCTGGTCCTGGGCCTGAAGGCCGGCACCATCGGCAGCCTGGTCGGCGGCCTGATGCTCGGCATCGGCCTGGGCCTGGTGGTGAACAATGTCCATGCCGGCTGGGTGCTGGTGCTGCCCGCCGCACCGGTCGCCGGCCTGCTCGGCTATTGGCTGGCCAAGCGCCTGGTCCGCAAGATCTAGCACCTGCCCGCGGCCTGCGTCCCGTCCCGTCCCGTCCCGGACGCAGCCCAGCAGGCCGGGCTGAACAAGCTCTGCCGGCCGGGTTGCGCGGGCCGCAGGACATCGGACCCAGCCCACAACCCCGCCCCCCGCTGCGGCGCGCGCAGCCCCCCCAAACGCCCCCTCCGGCCGCCGCCCTCCCGCCACCGTAGCAGTGGACGCGCGCCGCCTGCCCGCCCTACCCTGCCCTCAAAACACTGCCAGGGAGGCACTGCCATGACCCTCACCCGCCGTCTCGCGCTGGGCGCCGGCGCCGCGCTGCTCGCTGCCCCCGCGCGCGCGCAAGGCCAAATCCAGCCGTGGCCCAGCCGCCCGGTGCGGCTGATGGTCGGCTTCACCGCCGGCAGTTCCACCGATGTCACCGCCCGCCTGTTCGCCCAGAAGCTGACGGAGCTGTGGGGCCAGCCGGTGGTGGTGGACAACCTGCCCGGCAATGGCGGCGCCCTGGCGGTGGACCGCGTGGCCAAGACGGCGCCGGATGGCCACACCTTCATGTGGGCCGGCAATGGCGCCGTCACCATCGTGCCCACCTTGCAGCGCGTCGGCTTCGACCCGCTGCGGGACCTGGTCAGCATGGGCGCCATGCTGTCCATGCCCACGGTGATCCTGGCCAACAAGGACCAGCCCTTCGCCACCCTGGGGGAGCTGATCGCGCATGCCAAGGCGAACCCCGGCAAGCTCAGCTACGGCACCCCCGGCGCCGGCACGCCGCAGCACATCGCCGGTGAGATGCTGTGCCGCCAGGCCGGCATCCACATGGAACACATCCCCTATCGCGGCGCCAACCTGACGGATGTACTGAGCGGCGTGGTCCCGGTGGGGCTGCAGAATGCCGGCGCCGCCATGCCCCTGGTGCGGGATGGCGCGCTGCGCTGCCTCGGCCTCACCTCGCGCCAGCGTTCCGCCAATGCGCCGGAAATCCCGACGGTCGCCGAACAGGGCTTCCCGGGCTTCGAGGCGATCTCCTGGTTCGGCCTGATGGCCCCCGCCGGCACCGATCCCGCCATCGTCGCCAAGGTCAACGCCGATGCGCGGCGCGTGCTGGCCGAGGCCGATACCCGCGCCCGCATCGCCCAACTGGGCCTGGACCCCGTCGGCAACTCGCCGGCCGAGATGCATGCCGCCATCGCCGCCGAGATCCCGAAATGGGCCAAGGTGATGGCCGAGGCCGGCATGCTGCCGGCACGGTAAGCGGCTGGCACGCTGAACCGCTGGCACGCGGGTTGCCCAGGTAGCCGCACGGCAACCGAGGCAACCCCGATGACCAGCATCCTCAGCAGCATCAGCTCCGGCCTGGATATCCAGGCCATGCGCCAGCAATTCCAGCAGCAGGCGTTCGACCGGCTGGGTGGCGCCGGCGGCACGGTCAACCTACAGCAATGGCAACAGGCGCTGCAGAACCTGCCGGGCGTGGTCAAGGCCGGCAGCACGGCGGCAAGTTCTGCCGGGGTTACCGGCACCGGCACCGCCAGCGCCATCGACGCCGCGTTCAAGAGCATCGACGCCAATGGCGACGGCCAGCTCAGCGCCGGCGAGTTCAGCACCGCGATGGACAAGATGCTGGACCGCGCCCGCCAACGCCCCAAGCACGGCACCGGCGACAGCGCGCTGGACGCGCAGCTGCTGGGCCAGCAGCAGGCCAGCGGCGGTGTGCAGGCGCCGGACTTCCTGCGCCGCATGCTGCTGAGCTACAGCGCCAACGCCTGAACCACCCCGGCTTGGCGACCCGGGCGCGCCAGCGCAGACTGCGCGCAACCAAGCAGGGGAACGGCATGTCCGGGCAGAAGAGCGTCGTCGTCACCGGGGGCAGCGGCAAGGCCGGCCGCGCCGCGATCAAGGAGTTGCTGGCGCACGGCTACACCGTGATGAACGTGGACCGCGAGGCCCCGCGCGACCCGCTCTGCCACTTCCTGAAGGCGGACCTGAACGACCTGTCCCAGGCGATCGACTGCCTGCGCAAGGCCGCCGGCATCGTGGACCGCCGGCGCGACCCGCTGGGCACGCCCTTCGCCGTCATCCACATGGCCGGTATTCCCGCGCCCGGCCTGGCGCCGGATGCGGTGACCTTCCAGAACAACCTGATGACCACCTACAACGTGTTCTCGGCCGCCACGATGGTCGGGCTGGAACGCGTGGTCTGGGCCAGCAGCGAGACCACCTACGGCCTGCCGCTGACCCGCAGCCCGCCGCTCTTCGCCCCCGTCACCGAGGACCACCCCCTGGTGCCGGAAAGCGGTTACGCACTCGCAAAAACGCTGTGCGAACGCATGGCCGAGGAGATGCACCGCTGGAACCCCGGCACCCGCTTCGCCGCCTTCCGCATCTCCAACATCCTGGAGGAAGCCGACTACGCGCTGATCCCCGGCTTCCAGGCCGACCCGGCGATCCGCGCCTGGAACATGTGGAGCTGGGTGGACAGCCGCGATGTCGGCCAGGCCTGCCGCCTGGCGCTGGAAGCCGACATCCCCGGCGCCGAGGCCTTCACCATCGCCGCCGCCGACACACTGATGCACCGCAGCAGCCGGGACCTGATGGCCGAGACCTACCCCGGCGTGCAACTGCGCGCGAACCTGGGCGAACACGAGACGCTGCTCAGTATCGAGAAGGCGCAGCACGTGCTGGGCTACTCGCCGCGCCATACCTGGCGTACATAGGCGGGGCCTGGCCCACCTGGCGGAATGGTAGACGCAGCGGACTTAAAATCCGTCGCCCGCAAGGGAGTGGGGGTTCAAGTCCCCCGGTGGGCAGTTTTCGGCCAGCGCGCCGCCACCAGCGGCAGCACCTGTTCCAGCAGCAGCCTGGTCTGCGCCAGCGGCACCTCATCGCCCTGGCCGACCGGCCGCAGCACGAACTTCGTCACCCCCGCCGCGACATAGGCCTCGATCCTTGCGAAGATCGCCGCCGCATCCCCCACCACGAAGCCGCGCCCGGCATCCCGCCCGGTGCGCTTGGCATAGGCCGCCATCGCCGCCGCCGGCTCCGGGTCGCTCGGCTGCCCGAGCCAGAAGTTGAACCCCGCGCCGTAGTGGTCCTCGTCGATCACGCGCCCCGCCTCGGCGGCGGCGGCACGAATGGCGGCCAGGATCGGCCCCACCTCATCCGGCGTCTCCGCCCCGGCCTGCCAGCCGGTGCCCCAACGCGCGGTGCGCCGTATCGCGGCCTCCGAAGCCCCGCCGATCCACACCGGGAAATCCTGCTGCACCGGCTTCGGCGCAATGCTGGCGCGGCTCAGCTGGAAGTGCCGGCCGGCGAAATCGACGCTGTCCTCCCGCCACAGCCGGGTGATGACCTCCAGCGCCTCATCCGTCACCGCGCCGCGCGTCTTGGTGCTGATGTTCAGCGCCGCCCATTCCGGCGCCTGCGGGCTGCCGATACCGAACGCCGGCAGCAGCCGCCCCTCGCTCAGCACGTCGATGGTGGCGCATTGCTTGGCCACCAGCACCGGGTCGCGCAGCGCCAGGCTGACCACGTTCATGCCGAACTTCAGTTTTCGCGTGCGCCCGGCCAGCGCCGCCAGCATGGTCATGCATTCAAGGATCGGCACGCGGCTGACCAGCCGGTCGGTCTGCCACAGGCTGTCGGCGCCGCCCTGCTCGCACAGGTCAACCCAGCGCCAGAATCCCTGCGCCGTGGCGAAGGGATATTCTGCGAGTCCCAGGCCCAATGCGACCTTCATGCGTGCACCAGCGGCGCCAACTCATCCAGCCGGCGCAGAATGCCATCGCGGTCCAAATCTGGCACTTCGAGAAGCACGCGGTCGATGCCCGCCGCCGCATAGGTCGCCAGCGCCTTGGCGTCCGGCGGTGCCCGAAACACCGTCGTGCTCAGCGTTGCCGGGTCGCGCCCGGCCTTCTCGGCATAGGCGCGCAGCCGCGCCACCGCGGCGGCCGGGTCAAACCCCGCCCCGGCGCGCGGAAACCAGCCATCGCAGAACTCCACCACGCGCTTCAGCGTGTGGTCGGTCTCGCCGCCCAGCACCACCGGCACATGGCGCAGCGGCTTCGGGTGCATCCAGACGCGGTCGAGGTGGACGAACTCGCCATGGAACGTCGCCTCCTCCTCGGTCCACAACGCGCGCATCGCCAGCATGCGTTCCCGCAGCAGCTTGAACCGCGTGTCGTAGCGGGCGCCGTGGTTTTCCATCTCCTCCACGTTCCAGCCACCGCCGATGCCGAACATGAAGCGCGAGCCCGAAAGCCGCTCCAGACTCGCCACCGACTTCGCGGTCACGATGGGGTCGCGTTGTGGCACCAGGCACACACCCGTGCCCAGCAGCAGCGTCTTGGTCGCGGCGGCGGCAAAGGCCAACGCCACGAAGGGATCGTAGGTGTGCGAATACCGCTTCGGCAGCGCGCCGCCGCCCGGAAACGGCGTCTGTCGCGCGGCCGGGATATGCGTGTGCTCACACACGAACAGGCTGTCGAAGCCGCGCGCTTCCAGCGCCGCGCCCAGCTCGCCGGGGTCGATGCCGTATGCGGTCGGGAAGTAGAAGACGCCGGTCTTCATCGTCGTCACAGCCCCAGCCGGGCGCGAAACGCGTCGTCGCGCATCGACGCGTCGGTGCCCACCAGGTCATCCGCCGCCGCCCCACACAGGTACATCAACCCGCTCACCGCATGCGCCACCGGCAGCAGGTCGCCGCGCGGGATCTTGCTGATGACGTTCATGCCGGAAGCGCGGATCTTCACCTGCATCTCGGTGTCTATGGTCCCCGGCGAGAACCCGAACACCCGCACGCCCCGGCCCTTGGTTTCCAGCTCAATCGCCCGGGTGAACATCCACAGCCCCGCCTTGCCGGAGCAATAGGCGCTCCACCCCTCCAGCGGCCGATACGCCGCGCCCGAGGACACATTCACGATGGTGCCGCCACCGCCCGCCAGCATGCCCGGCAGCGCCGCACGCACCGCGTTGTACGGCCCCACCAGGTTGATCTGGATGTTGCGCGCCCAGGCAGCCGGGTCCGATGCCGCAATCTCGGCGATCGGCTCGATCACGCCCGCGTTGTTGACCAGAATATCCAGGCTGCCGAAGCGCGCCTTCACCTCGGCCACTAGTTTCTCGGTGCCGGCATAGTCCGAAACATCCGCCGCCAGACCCACCGCCTTGCCGCCGGCCGCGACGATCTCGGCCGCCACGGCCGCCACGGCAGCGCCATCGCGCGCCACCAGCACCACCGCGGCGCCAGCGGCGGCCAGCGCCCGGGCCACGCCCTCGCCCAGGCCACGGCTCGCGCCGGTCACCAGCGCCACTTTTCCCTGCATCGCGGCCATGGCCGTCACTCCCTCGCTCTTCTGGCGATGACCCTAGCGCGAAACCTGGCGCCGGTCAGCCAGCCCCCCCTATCCGGCGTTGGGCGCCAGCAACCCATGCCGCCGCAGCGTGGCCTTTTCGATCTCATGCTGCCGCCGGCTATTGGCATCATATTCGGCGGTCGGCGCGTACAGCATCGGCATGTTGAAGCGCGCCATCACCTCGCGCGTCGCCGGGTCGAACAGCGCTTCCTTCAGCGCATCGTGCAGCCGCGCCACCACGGCCGGGTCCATGCCGCGCGGCCCGGCCAGGCCGTAGGGGCTCTCGATCACCATATCCAGCCCGACCTCCTTCAGCGTCGGCGCATCGGGGAAGCGCGGCATCCGCGCCCCCGCCCATACCGTCAGCAGGCGGAACTGCCCATCCTGCACCAGCTGCGCCCAGCCGCTGGCATCCGCCACCGCGTCGATCTGCTTGCTCAGCAGCCCGGTATAAAGCTCCCCGCCGCCGCGATACGGCACATGGGTCAGTTCCATGCCCGTGGCCTTGGCGATGTCCAGCATCACCATGTGCTGCACCGAAACCGGCCCCAGCGTGCCATAGGTCACCACGCCCGGGTTCGCCTTCGCATGCGCGACGAACTCGGCGAAGCTCCGCCACGGGCTGTCCGCCCGCACCACGATCCCGTGCGAGGACCCGCTCAGCTGGATGATGTAGGTGAAGTCCGTGAGCGGATCATAGGTCGGCCGCTCCACCGACAGCGCGGCGCGGAACACCCCGGTGTGGATCTGCGCCAGCGTATAGCCATCCGGCCGCACATCCTTCAGCGCGGCAGCGCCGAGCGAGCCACTGGCCCCCGCGCGGTTCTCCGGCACCACCAGCTGCCCCAGCCGCTTGCTGGCCTGGTCCGACAGGGTGCGGAAGAACACATCGGCCGAAGCCCCGGGCGGCCAGGGGATCAGCAGCCGGATCGGCTTTTCCGGGTAGCGACCTTGCGCCAGGGCCGGCGTCGCCAACAAGGCGCTGGCCAGCACGGCACGGCGGGTTGGGGCGGTGTCGTGCATGCGGCGGCCTTTCGTGAACAACCCGTCATGCTCCGCACCCACCCCGCCGCAAGTCAAGCGGCAACCGCCCGCGATTGACCCCGCCGCTGCATCGGCTAAGGCTGCCGGCAAGAGATCGGGAGCAGACGCAGATGGACGGCGACACACAGGGCCTGGCGACACAGCACGCGGCCACCACCTGGCTGAATGCCTTCGAGGCTGCCCTTGCCGCGGGCGACGCCGCCGCCGCCGCCGCACTATTCGCCGAGGATGCGCATTGGCGCGACGTGCTGGCCTTCGGCTGGGACATCGCCACCGTCTCCGGCCCCGCCGCCATCCAGGTCCGCCTGGCCGCCACGCTGCCGCGCACCCGCCCGCACGCGCTGCACCTGCCCGCCGACCGCACTGCGCCCCGCCGCGTCAAGCGCGCCGGCCAGGAAGCGCTGGAAGTCATCTTCGAATTCACCACCGCCATCGGCCCGGTCAACGCCGTGGCCCGCCTGGTACCGGACGCCACCGGCACGCTGCGCGCCTGGACCCTGCTGACCAAGCTGGACGGCCTGGCCGACCACCCCGAACGCGCCAGCAAGCAGCACGCCAGCGAGGCCGACTATTCCCGCGATTTTGGGGGAGACAACTGGCTGGACAAGCGCATCAAGGCCCGCAGCTACGCCGACCACGACCCCGCCGTCATCATCGTCGGCGGCGGCCAGGCCGGCCTGTCCATCGCCGCCCGGCTGATGGCCTTCGGCGTGGACGCGCTGATCGTGGACCGCGAGCAGCGCATCGGCGACAATTGGCGCCGGCGCTATCACGCGCTGACGCTGCACAACGAGGTGCACGTTAACCACCTGCCCTACATGCCGTTCCCGCCGACCTGGCCGGTCTTCATCCCCAAGGACAAGCTGGCCAACTGGTTCGAAGCCTATGTCGATGCGCTGGACCTGAACTTCTGGACCGGCACCGAACTCTCCGCCGGCAGCTACGACGAAGCCGCGCAGCACTGGACCGTCACGCTGACCCGCACCGACGGCACCACGCGCACGATGAAGCCGCGCCACCTGATCTTCGCCACCGGCGTCTCCTCCATCCCCATCATGCCCAAGCTGCCGGGGTTGGAGGACTTCGCCGGCACCGTGCAGCACTCCGGCGCTTATACTGAAGGCGGCGACTGGAAGGGCAAGCGCGCCCTGGTACTGGGCACCGGCAACAGCGGCCACGACGTGGCGCAGGACCTCTGCGCCAGCGGCGCCCAGGTCAGCATGATCCAGCGCAGCCCCACCTATGTGGTCGGCATCCGCGAGGCCCAGGCGGTCTATACGCTCTACACCGAGGGCCTGCCGATGGAGGATTGCGACCTGCTCGCCACCTCCTTCCCCTACCCGGTGCTGCGCCAGGCCTACCAGCTCTCCACCGCGCATTCGGCCGCCGTGGACAAGCCGCTGCTGGATGGGCTGCGCGCCCGCGGCTTCCGCCTGACCCTGGGCGAGGACGATACCGGCTTCCAGATGATGTATCTGCGCCGCGGCGGCGGCTACTACTTCAACGTCGGCGCCTCGGACATGATCGTCGATGGCCGCGTCGGCCTGGTGCAGTGGGACAGCATCGAACGCTTCGTGCCCGAAGGCGCCCGGCTGAAGGATGGCAGCATCGTGCCGGCCGAGCTGCTGGTGCTCGCCACCGGCTACAAGAACCAGCAGGAGACCGTCCGCGCCGCCCTGGGTGATACGGTGGCGGACCGCCTCGGCACCGTCTGGGGGTTCGATACCGGCGGCGAGCTGCGCAACATGTGGCGGCCGACGCCGCAGCCGGGGCTGTGGTTCACCGCCGGCAGCCTGGCGCAGTGCCGCATCTACTCCAAGGTGCTGGCCTTGCAGATCAAGGCGCGGGAAGTGGGGCTGGTCTAGCCCCGCCCGCGCCGCTCGCCCCGCGCCCCTGGGCGGCGCGCTACTCCGGCTTGGCGCCGGAAATCCGCACCATCTCGGCCCAGGCCGGCGTCTCCGCCTTCAGCCGCGCCTTGGCCTGCTCCGGCGTGGAACCGGTCAGCCGCGCGCCGATCTCAATCGCGCGGCGCTGCAAGGCCGGGTCGGCCCAGGCGGCCCGCACCTCCCGCGAAATCAGGTGCTGGATCTCGGCCGGCATCGCCGCCGGCCCGGCCCACAAATGCCAGGGCGAGACGTTGAAGTTGTCCATCCCCGCCTCGGCCATGGTCGGGATGTTCGGCAGCGTCGGCCAGCGCGCCGGCATGGTGATCGCCAGGCCGCGGATGCTGCCATCGGCGATCACGCCGCCATAGCTGGCCAGGTTGTCCACCGCCACCTGGATATCGCCGGACAGGATCGCCGGAATGGTCTGCGCCGCACCGCGGAACGGCACATGCGTGCCCGAAATGCCGTTCCGCCCCAGCAGATACGCCCCCGACAGATGGATGGTGGAGCCCACGCCGGAGGACCCATAGCTGATCCCGCCCGGCCGCAGCTTGGCCCAGGCGATGAACTCCGCCAGCGTCTTCGCCGGGCAATGCTGCGGCGAGACGGCGACGACATTCGGCAGGTCCCACATCGCCGAAATCCAGGCGAAGTCGTTTTCCGGGTCGAACGGCAGCCGGGTGAACAGCATCGGGTTGATGACGACATTGTGCATGCTGACGGTGCCGATGGTGTAGCCATCCGGCGTGGCCCGCGCGATCGCCTCGGCGCCGATATTGCCTGACGCGCCGCTGCGCGTCTCCACGATGAAGTTCTGGCCGAAGCGCTGCGTCATCTTCTCCGCCGCCAGCCGCGTCATCACGTCCAGGCTGCCGCCGGGCGGAAAGCCGACGATGACCTTTACGGGTCGGTTCGGCCAGGGCGCCTGCGCCAGGGCAGGCATGGCCAAGGGGGCGGCGAGCAGGGCGGGGGTGGCGGCAAGCAGGCGGCGGCGCGCAATCATCGGCGTTCTCTCCCAAGGGGTCTGCGCCCCGTGCCACCGAGCCTAGCAGCCCCATCGCGCCCAGGCCTAGCATCCCGTATGCTCGACAACACGCCGCAAAAAGCCTCCCCCAGCTATCGCCTGGCCACCGAGGACCCCGACCTCCTGCTGCGCGACGAAATGCGCCCGCAGCGTTTCGCCCTGGAATTCGCCAAGGCGGACTACGCGCTGCGCGACTGGGGCGTGCGCTCCACCGTCGTGGTCTTCGGCAGCGCCCGCATCCCGGCGCCGGAGGACGCTGCTGCCGCGCCGCCCGCGCTGCGCGCCCTGGCGCCCTGGTACGAAGCCGCACGCGCCTTCGCCCGCCTGGTCTCCGAACGCGGCGGCGCGCTGGCCCCCGATGGCAAGCTGCGGGACAACGTCATCGCCACCGGCGGCGGCCCCGGCATCATGGCCGCGGCCAATCGCGGCGCGGCGGAGGCCGGCGCCCCCAGCATCGGCTTCAACATCACCCTGCCGCATGAACAGGACCCCAACCCCTGGTCCACCCCGGCGCTGACCTTCCGCTTCCACTACTTCGCCCTCCGCAAGATGCACCTGGCCATGCGGGCCAATGCGCTGGCGGTCTTCCCCGGCGGCTTCGGCACCTTCGATGAGATGTTCGAGATCCTCACCCTGCTGCAAACCGGCAAGGCGCCGCCGGTGGCCGTGGTGCTGTTCGGCCGCGACTACTGGCAGGAGGTCCTCAACCTGCCCGCCCTGGTGCGCCACGGCATGATCTCGGAAGCCGACCTGGCGCTGTTCCGCCTGGTGGACACGCCGGAGGAAGCCTGGTCCTGGCTCACCACCCATGGCCTGAAGGCGCATTGCCCGGACCCGATGGCGGGCGGGGAGGACTGAAGGGCCCCCAGCCGGCGCCGCGCGCACGCTATCGCTATCGCCGACGGCACCCACCCGGGAACCGCCCCTTTGCGAGCACGTTCATCCTGGCAACCGCCGCTTCCCCCAAGCGGCGGCCTGGCAGGCGGTGGCGCGGCAACAGTCCCACCCGCGCCGCCGCCGGCCCCCCTTTTCCCAGCGCAAAGGCTTTCCCCGATGTCCATGGGCACCCCCGCCACCGGCAGCCCCGCCGCCACCACCGACGAGACCGCGCGCCTGATCGCGGCCGAGAAGGTCAACGGCACCTCGGTGTACAACCGCCAGGGCGAACACCTCGGCAGCATCGAGGACGTCATGCTGGACAAGGTCTCCGGCAAGGTGGCCTACGCGGTGCTGGGCTTCGGCGGCTTCCTAGGCATCGGCGAGCGGTACCACCCGCTGCCCTGGTCCGTGCTGGCCTATGACACCCGGCTCGGCGGCTATGTGGTTGACCTCGACCGCGCCCGGCTGGAGGGCGCCCCTACCTTCGCTGCCAACGAGGATGTGGATTGGAACGACCGCAAATGGGGCCAGCGGGTGAACGACTACTACGGCACCACCCCCTGGTGGGCCGCAGCCCCCGCCGCCTGAAGACGGCACCAGCACGCCGGGTACACACTGCCGGGCCGGACCCAAGCGGGCGCGCGGCTCGCGCCCCGCACAACCCGGCGCCTTGACCCCAGCCCGCGGCCAGCCGAGGTTTGCCCCCCTTCCACAAGCCAGGGGCAACCGCACATGGCCATCCGCATCGGCATCGCCGGCATCGCCGGCCGCATGGGCCAGCTTCTCGCCGAGGAAGCCACCGCCGCCGGCGCCATCCTCTCCGGCGGCCTGCAGCGCGGCGACGACCCGGCCGCGCTGTTCGCCGCCAGCGATGTCGTCATCGACTTCACCCATGCCAGCGCCGCCGCACCTCACGCCGCCGCCGCCGCCGCTGCCGGCAAGCCCTTCGTGCTAGGCTCCTCCGGGCTGAACGCCGAACAGGAAGCCGCCGTGGCCGCAGCCGCCGGGCATAGCGCCATCTGCTACGCCGCCAACTTCGCGCCCGGCGTGAACCTGTTCCTCGCCCTGGCCGAACGTATGGCCGCGGCCCTGCCGCCCGAGGCCTACGACGCCGAAATAGTAGAAATGCACCACCGCCAGAAGGTCGATGCCCCCTCCGGCACCGCCGTCGCGCTCGGTCGCGCCGTCGCCCGCGGCCGCGGCACCACCCTGGAGGCCTGCGGCATCGAAAGCGGGCGAGACGGCCACACCGGCGCCCGCCAGACCGGCGCCATCGGCTTCGCCGCGCTGCGCGGCGGCCAGGTGGTCGGCGAACACACCTTGCTGTTCGCTGCCGGCAGCGAACACATCAGCCTGACCCATCGCAGCTTCGACCGCCGGGTCTATGCCACCGGCGCGGTCCGCGCCGCGCTGTGGCTGCAGGGCCGCCCGCCGGGGCTGTATGACATGAAGCACGTGCTGGGCATGAAGTAGGCCCGGGGCTATATCTGAACCAGCGGCCGAGCCTCCTCGCCGCCCGGAACCGCCTCCCATGCCCCGGCGCCTGCTGGTCACCTCGAATTGCCAAACCGGCGGCATCGCCGCGGCCCTGCGCGCCTGTTTCCCGGAAGATGAGGTCACCGCGCAGCCATTCTCGCCACCGGACGACATCGCTGCCCAGGCCCGGTTGGCCGAGGCCCTGGCCCAGGCCGACGCATGGATCGCGCCGCTGAAGACCATACCCTGGCTGCGGGAGGCGCCCTTCACGGCGCATATGGCGGGCAAGACGGTGGTCCAGCTTCCCCTGCTGAACTTCGCCGCCTTCCATCCAGACCTTGCTTACGTCCTGGACCTGCGCAGCGGCAGCTGGCTCAAGCCAGACTACCAGTCCCGCTTGGTGGTCCGCGCCTGGCAGCTTGGCGTCCAACGATCCATGGTGCCGCTGCTGTTCACCGGCAAGGTCATGCAGGCCCTGGGCTATTGCAGCGGATGGGCGCAGGGGATGGCCGATCTTCAAGCCCAGTTCGCCAACAGCTCGCTGGACTTCGCCAGCTTCTACCTTCGGGTCAAGCGGCTGGGCACCTTCATGCACAGCCACAATCACCCCCGGGTCGAAGTCACGACCATCATTGGGCTGATGGCTGCGGTATGCCTCGGCGCTTCGCCGGCGCAGCTGACCCAGCCCCTGCTGCTGCCCGACCCCCTGCTGGAAAATATTGTCTGGCCGGTTTACCCACCGGTCGGCCAGGCCTTGGGCGTGCCGGGCAGCTATCGCTGGTCCTTCAATCTTCACCACCACGACCTTCAGTCATACATCGCCTTGGCCTACGCGAACCTGGAAGCCAGCGGCGCCCGACCCGAAGACCTCACCTGGGCCCACCCCGACCGGGGCCCGCCGGAGGACCTGCTGGACAGCGTGCTGCGCGAAGCCCTGAGGGCCGGCTGATGACGAACCCCTATCGCGGCCTGCCCGACACCGCTTTCTGGTCCCGCTCCGTGGCCTGGGCGCCACCCGGCGGGCTGGACCCCATGCTCGCCGCGCCGCGCATCCACCCGGGGGAGCCGGTGGCGACCATGGGCAGTTGTTTCGCCCAGCACATATCCCGACATCTACAACAACTCGGCCTGGACTACATGGTCGCCGAGGCCGCGCCGCCCGAGTTGGACCCGGCCGAAGCCGCCGCCCGGCAATATGGCGTCTTCACAGCGCGCTTCGGCAATGTCTACACCGTGCGGCAGGCCTTGCAGTTGCTGCAACGCGCCTTCGGCCTGTTTACCCCGGCCGAGGATGCCTGGCCGACACTGCCCGGCGCCGCGCAGCAGGGCTGGGTGGACGCGTTTCGGCCGCAAATCCAGCCCCAGCCCCTGGCCAGCGTCGCCGCCGTGCAGGACGCGGCGCGCCAGCATCTGGCTGAGGTTCGGCGCATGTTCACCCAGGCGCGCTGGCTGGTCTTCACCCTGGGCCTGACCGAGGCCTGGCGTTCCCGCCTGGACGGCGCCGTCTATCCGGTGGCACCCGGCGTGGCCGCCGGCGCCTTCGACCCGGCGCTGCATGAATTCGTCAACTTCACCATGGCCGAGGTCGAGGCCGACCTGGCGGCACTGATCCAGGCCGTCCAGGCCATCAACCCTGCCTGCAGGGTCATCCTGACCGTCTCGCCGGTACCGCTCATCGCCACCTACGAGCCCCGGCACGTGCTGGTTTCCACCACCGTCAGCAAGGCCATCCTGCGGGTCGCCGCCGACACGGCCGAACGCCAGCACGCCCATGTTATCTATTTCCCGTCCTACGAGATCATCAACTCGGCCCATCACGAGGGCCGCTACTGGGCCGACGACCTGCGCCAGGTGAACGAGTTGGGCGTGGGCCATGCCATGCGGGTGTTTTCCCGGCATTTCCTCGGCCTGGACGAAGCCGGTCCCCGCGCAACTGCGCCCTTTGCGGCGCGCGCTGGAACTGCCGCCTTCGCCGCCGATGTGGTCTGCGACGAGGAAGTCATCGAGGCCGCGCTCCGCGCCGCCGGCTTCGGCAATCGCGGGTCGGACTGAGCCGCGCCAGCGGCCCTGGCGAAACGGCACACGCCTTGGGCATGGCCTGATTCCACGGCCCCATCGGGTGTTTTGCCGCCACGGCGCTTGACCCCCTGCCCCCGGCTTGCCAAACACCCCCGACCCAGGCGCCCGCCGGGTTGACCACGCGCGGTGATGGCTTCCGCGCGGCCTTGAAGGACCAATGACGCCATGCGCGATACCGGCGAATACCTGTTCACCTCGGAGAGCGTTTCCGAAGGCCACCCCGACAAGGTCGCCGACCGGATCAGCGACACGGTGCTGGACACCTTCCTGTCGGCCGACCCCTATTCCCGCGTGGCCTGCGAAACGCTGTGCACCACCAACCGCGTGGTGCTGGCCGGTGAAGTCCGTGGCCCCGCCTCGATCACGCCGGAACTGCTGATCCACAACGCCCGCATGGCGATCAAGGAAATCGGCTACGAGCAGGAAGGCTTCCACTGGGCCAAGGCCCATATCGAATGCCACCTGCACGCCCAGTCCGCCCACATCGCCCAGGGCGTGGACGCCGCCGGCAACAAGGACGAAGGCGCCGGCGACCAGGGCATCATGTTCGGCTACGCCACGAACGAGACGCCGGAGCTGATGCCGGCGCCGCTGATGTACGCCCACAACATCCTGCGTCGCATCAAGGAGCTGCGCAGCATCGGCGACAAGCGCGTGGCCGGCCTGCTGCCCGACGCCAAGAGCCAGGTGACGCTGCGCTACGTGAACGGCAAGCCGGTCGGCGCCGACGCCGTGGTGGTCTCCACCCAGCATGAGGAACACCTGGACCAGGCCGCCATCAAGGCGATGCTGCGGCCGATCCTGGCCGAGGTGCTGCCGGACGGCTGGACCGTGCCGGACAGCAAGTTCTACGTGAACCCGACCGGCATCTTCGTCATCGGCGGCCCCGATGGCGATTGCGGCCTGACCGGCCGCAAGATCATCGTGGACACCTACGGCGGCGCGGCCCCGCATGGCGGCGGCGCCTTCTCCGGCAAGGACCCGACCAAGGTGGACCGCTCGGCCGCCTATGCCGCGCGCTATGTCGCCAAGAACGTCGTCGCCGCCGGCCTGGCCGACAAGTGCACCATCCAGGTCAGCTACGCCATCGGCGTGGCCGAGCCGACCAGCGTCTATTTCGACCTGCACGGCACCGGCAAGGATGTGGACGAGGCGAAGCTGGCCAAGGTGGTGGAAGGCCTGGTCCGGCTGTCGCCGCGCGGCATCCGCGAGCACCTGCACATGAACCGCCCGATCTACGCCATCACCAGCGCCTACGGCCATTTCGGCCGCACGCCGGACGAGGCCAAGGGCACCTTCACCTGGGAAAAGACCGACCTGGTGGACGAGCTGAAGCGCGCCTTCGGCCGCTGAGCCCAGCACCGAACGACAGCAGGGGGCGGTGCCACTGGCGCCGCCCCTTTGCAATTCAGGGGCGCCGCCCCCAGGCACTTCGAGGGCCAGCATGACCAATCCCCGCCCGCCCATCGCCGAAGGCGTGCCCAACCGGCTCTACGGCCGCCGCCGCGGCCACCCGCTGCGGCCGCGCCAGCAGTTGCTGATGGACGCCACCCTGCCGCGCCTGCGCCTCACACCCGAGCAGGCCGGCACCCCCCGCGCCGCCTTCGGCCAGCCGGTCGAGCAGGTGTGGCTGGAAGTCGGCTTCGGCGGCGGCGAACACGCGCTGGAGCAGCACGCCGCCAACCCCGGCGTCGGCTACATCGCCTCCGAGGTGTTCGAGAACGGCCTCTGCTCGCTGCTCACCCGCCTGGCGCCGGAAGGCGAGGAAGCCACCGCGCCCCTGCCGCCCACGCTCCGCCTGTGGAACCAGGACGCCCGCCAGCTGCTGCACCTGCTGCCGGATGCCAGCCTGGACCGGCTGTTCCTGATGTTCCCCGACCCCTGGCCCAAGCTGCGCCACACCAAGCGCCGCTTCGTTCAGCCGACCATGTTTCCCCTCGTCGCCCGCGTGCTGAAGCCGGGCGCGACCTGGCGCATCGCCAGCGATGACCCGACCTACCAGGCCTGGGTAGTGGAAAGCTTCGCCGACCAGGAGCTGTTCACCTTGCCGGAGCCGGCCACCCTCCGCCCGGAAGGCTGGCCGCCCACCCGCTACGAACAAAAGGCGCTGCGCGAAGGCCGCCAGCCGCTCTATTGGCAGGCGGTACGCCGGTAGCGTCTGGCAGTCGCCGATGGAATCACCGGCAGTGTGAATCAGCCGCGCGACCGACCGCCTGGAGTCGGCCAGATGCTTCCTTGAGCGTCCGGCCCACTCCAGCGCACACTCCGGCAAAACAACCGGAGGACCCCCCCATGGACGTCACCCGCCGCACCGGGCTCGCCCTCGGTCTGGCCTGCGCCGCGCCCTTCGCTGCCAAGGCCGACCCGCTGGACGCCGTTACTACCCGCACCGCCACCATCCGGGACTTCCGCCTGCGCTCCGGCCAGGTCCTGCCCGAGGTCACCCTGGCCTACGAGACCTACGGCACGCTGAACGCCGCCGGCGACAACGCCATCCTGATGACGCATGGCTATACCGGTGGCCACCACGCCGCCGGCCGCTACGCCCCAGGCGGCGCGCCCCCCGGCCTGGCCGAGACCACACCGGGCAGCTGGGACCTGATGATCGGCGCGGGCAAGCCGATCGACCCGGCGCGGCACTTCGTCGTCGCCTCCAACATGCTCGGCTCCTCCTACGGCTCCACCAACGGCGCCAGCACCAACCCCGCCACCGGCCAGCCCTACGGCCCCGACTTCCCGGCGCTGACGGTCGCCGACATCATCACCGCGCAATACCTGCTGCTGCGCTCGCTCGGCGTGGCGCACCTCATCGCCGTCATGGGCACCAGCTATGGCGGGTTCCAGGCCTACCAATGGGCCACCACCTTCCCCGAGATGATGCGCGGCATCATCGCCGTGAACACCGCCCCCTGGGGCGACGCGGTGGCGCCGGAGGTGCGGGAGAACCTGCAGACCGTCACCCGCGCCCCCGGCTTCAACGGCGGGCGCTACTACGGCACCGACGCCATGCTGGAGACCATGGTCGAGCTGCGCATCGGCACGCTGAAGCGCTACGGCCTGGACGCCACGCTGACGCCGCGCTTCCCGGACCCGGTGGCCCGCGCCGCCGAGATGCGCCGCCAGGCCCTGCCCTGGGCCCGCGCCTTCGACCCCAACAGCCTGATCATTCTGGGCAAGGCGATCCAGCGCTTCGACGTGCGGTCGGAATTCCCGCGCATCAAGGCCAAGCTGCTCTACGCCCTGACCACCACCGACCAGCTCTTCCCGCCCAGCCTGGCCCGCACCATCATGCCGCAGCTGCGCCGCGCCAAGGTGGAGGCCCAGTTCTTCGAAATCCGCAACAACGCCGGCCACCTCGGCGCCGGGGTGGACAGCCCGGACTGGGTGCCGACGCTCGCCGCCTTCATCAAGCGCCTGGAAGCCTGAGCCATGGCCCTCTCCCGCCGCGCCGCACTGACCCTCGCCCTCGCCATCCCCGCATTTGCCGTGAAGGCCGATCCCTTGGACGCTGTCATCAACCGCTTCGCGACCATCCGCGATTTCCGCCTGCGCAGCGGCGTGGTGATGCCCGAAGCCACCCTGGCCTATGAGACCTACGGCACCCTGAACGCCGCCGGCGACAACGCCATCCTGATGACCCACGGTTTTACGAGTAGCCACCACGCCGCCGGCCGCTACGCCCCGGGCCAGGCCCCGCCCGGCCTGGCGGAGGACGCGGCGCCGAGCTGGAGCCTGATGATCGGCCCGGGCAAGCCGATCGACCCCGCGCGGCACTTCATCGTCAGCTCCAACATGCTGGGCTCGTCCTACGGCTCCACCAGCCCGCGCAGCACCAACCCCGCCACCGGCCGGCAATACGGCCCGGACTTCCCGCACATCACGGTGGCCGACATCGTCACCGCCCAGCGCCTGCTGCTGGAGCAACTGGGCGTGAAGCATCTGCTGGCGGTCATGGGCACCAGCTATGGCGGCTACCAGGCCTGGACCTGGGGCACGCTGTTCCCGCAGGCGATGAACGCGATCATCGCCGTCAACACCGCGCCCAAATCCACCGCCGGCCCGGCCGGCACCGCCCAGCAGATTGCCCGGCTGGCGCAGGACCCCAACTGGAACAACGGCTGGTACTACGACAAGCCCGGCGGCATCAGCCAGGTGATGACCGAGATCCGCGTCGCCACGCTGAAGAACTACGGCATCGAGGCCCAGCTGGAAGGCAAGTTCCCGCCCGGCGAAGCGCGCGAGGCCGAAATCCGCCGCCTGGCCGCCCCCTGGGTCCGCGCCTTCGATGGCAATTCCATGGTGGTGCTGCGCCGCGCGACGGAGAGCTACGACGCCGAAGCCCAGTTCCCCGCGTTGAAGGCAAAAGTGCTGTACGCGCTGACCACCACGGACAAGCTGTTCCCGCCCAGTATTGCCCCTGCTGTCATGCAGAAGCTGGCCGCCGCGAAGAAAGACGCAAGATTTTTCGAAATCCGCAACCAGTTCGGCCATATCGGGGCGAATACGGAAAGCCCGGACTGGGTGCCGACGCTCGCCGCCTTCATCAAATCCGCTGGGGGATAGCCGCACCATGCAGCTTGCGATGACCGAACCCGAACAGCTGATGCTGGCGGGGCTGCTGCGCTGCTCCCACCGCTACCTGGAATTCGGCAGCGGCGGCAGCACCGTGCTGGCCAGCCGCCTGGTACGAGACAGCGTCATCGCGGTGGATTCCTCGCGCGAATGGCTGGACAAGGTCGCCGCCGCCTGCCCGACGGAGCGCAGCGCCAGCCTGACCCTGCACCACGTCGATATCGGGGCGCTGGGCAACTGGGGCGTGCCGACCGACGAGACCACCCGCCCGCGCTGGCCCGACTACCACCACACCATCTGGGCCAACCCGGCGGCCGAACGTGCCGACCTGGTGCTGGTGGATGGCCGCTTCCGCGTCGCCTGCTTCATCCAGGCGCTGCTGCGCAGCGGCCCCGGCACCACGCTGCTGATCCACGACTACCCCGAGCGCGCCCACTACCACCCGGTGGAGGAGGTCGCCCGCCCGGTCATGGCGCTGGACACGTTGGTGGCCTTCCAGCGCCGGCCGGAATTCGACCCGCGCCGCGCCAACGCCATCCTGGAACGCCACTGGGACGAGTTGGGGTAGGAGCGGCAGCCAAACGGCGCAGCGGCAACCACCGCGCGACCGCAACCTCCAAACCCGTCATGGCCGCGCTCGTCGCGGCCATCCACGCCGCACCGCCAGCGCCACTTGCCTGGCGCCGGTGCTACCGCCCGCTCAGCCCGTCGGGCGGTAGCGCCCGCCCAAGCCCGTCGGGCGCTACCGCCCGCCCAACCCGTCAAAGAACTCCTTCACCTTGGCGAAGAAGCCCTCATGCTCGGGGCTGCTCTTGCCGCCCTTGACCGCTTCGGCCTCGAAGGCCTCCAGCAGCTCGCGCTGCTTCGGGTTCAGGTTCTGCGGCGTCTCCACCGAAACCTGCACATACATGTCGCCCCGCGCCGCACTGCGCAGCACCACGAAGCCCTTGCCGCGCAGCCGGAACTGGTCCCCGGTCTGGGTGCCCGCGGGAATGGTCACCCGCTGCTTGCCGCCGTCGATGCTCGGCACTTCCACCGCGGCGCCCAGCGCCGCCTGGGTCATCCGCAGCGGCACCCGGACGTAGATGTTGTTGCCATCCCGCTGGAACAGCGGATGCGCCTTCACGCCCACATCCACATACAGGTCGCCGGCCGGCGCGCCACGCATCCCGGCCTCGCCCTCCCCGGTCAAGCGAATGCGCGTGCCATCCTCGACGCCAGCGGGAACCTGCACGTTCAGGGTGCGCTCACGCTGTACCCGGCCTGCGCCCTGGCAGACCTTGCAGGGGTTCTTGATGGTACGCCCGGCGCCGCCACAGGTCGGGCAGGTCCGCTCGATCAGGAAGAAGCCCTGCTGCTGGCGCACCTTGCCCTGGCCCTGGCAGGTGCCGCAGGTGCTGGCATTGGCGGTGCCGCCCTCGGCGCCGCTGCCGCTGCACGACTCGCAGGCCACGCTGGTCGGCACGCGGATGGTCTTGCGGACACCCGCAAATGCCTCCTCCAGCGAAACCTCAACCACCGTCCGCAGGTCGGAGCCGCGCCCATTCGGCCGCCCGCCGCGCTGGCCGCCGCGGCCCGCCGCACCGCCGAACATCTCCTCGAAGATGTCGGCGAAGCCACCGCCGCCGCCGCCGAAGGGGTTGCCCTGGAAGCCGCCGCCACCGCCGCCGCCCTGCTCGAACGCCGCATGGCCGAAGCGGTCATAGGCCGCCCGCTTCTCCGGGTCCTTCAGCGCGTCATAGGCTTCGTTCAGGTCCTTGAACGCGGCCTCGGCCTTGGCGTCACCCGGGTTGCGGTCCGGGTGCAGCTTCATCGCCTGGCTGCGATAGGCCTTCTTCATGTCGTCATCGCTGGCATCGCGGGCGACGCCGATGATCTCGTAGTAATCGCGCTTGGCCATGGTCAGGCCGTCCCCCAGCGAGGGTTTAAACGGTACCGCGCCCCTGTCTTGGGCACCTCATCCACCGCTTCGGCAAAACGGCCCAGGCGGATCAGGCGCCAGCATGGCAGCGCCCGGCTCCTTGCGGAAACCGGGCGCCTTGATGCGTCAGGTACGCAGCGGATCATCCCGGATCAGGAAGGCTTCTTCTTGGTCGGATCAACTTCCTCGAACTCGGCGTCCACCACCTTGTCGCCCTTGGGCGCCTCGCCGGCGCCGCCCTGCGGGTTGGTGGCCTCGGCAGCCTGGCTCGCCTTGTAGATCGCCTCGCCCAGCTTCATCGACGCCTGGCTCAGCTTCTCGCTGGCCTTGGTCATCACCTCGGCGTCGCCGCCCTCAAGCGCGGTGCGGGCTTCCGCCAGCGCCGCCTCAACCTCGGCCTTCTCGGCCGGGCCGACCTTGTCGCCGTTGTCCTTCAGCGTCTTGTCGGTGCCGTGAATCAGGCTGTCCAGGCCGTTGCGGGCCTCGACGCCCTCGCGGCGCTTCTTGTCGGCCTCGGCATTCGCCTCGGCGTCCTTCACCATCCGCTCGATATCGGCATCGCTCAGGCCGCTCTTCGCCTGAATCTTGATCTGCTGTTCCTTGCCGGTGGCCTTGTCCTTCGCGCTGACGGAAACGATGCCGTTGGCGTCGATATCAAAGGTCACCTCGATCTGCGGCACCCCGCGCGGCGCGCCCGGAATGCCCGTCAGGTCGAAGTTGCCCAGCAGCTTGTTGTCGGCCGCCATCTCGCGCTCACCCTGGAAGCACTTGATGGTGACGGCGGTCTGGTTGTCATCCGCGGTCGAGAAGGTCTGGCTCTTCTTGGTCGGGATCGTGGTGTTGCGGTCGATCAGGCGGGTGAACACGCCACCCAGCGTCTCGATGCCGAGCGACAGCGGCGTCACATCCAGCAGCAGCACGTCCTTGACGTCGCCCTTCAGCACGCCGCCCTGGATCGCGGCGCCGATGGCGACCACTTCATCCGGGTTGACGTTGCGCGCGGGCTCCTTGCCGAAGAACTGCTTCACGATCTCGATGACCTTGGGCATGCGGGTCATGCCGCCGACCAGGATCACCTCGCCGATCTCGCCGGCCGAAAGCCCGGCATCGCGCAGCGCGTTCTTGCAGGGCTCCAGCGTCTTCTGGATCAGGTCATCCACCAGCGCCTCAAGCTTGGCGCGGCTCAGCTTCATCACCAGGTGCTTCGGCCCGGAGGCATCGGCGGTGATGAAGGGCAGGTTGATCTCGGTCTCCTTGCTGGCGGACAACTCGATCTTCGCCTTCTCGGCGGCTTCCTTCAGCC
>CANBNK010000012.1 GCA_947371015.1 Acetobacteraceae bacterium
GATCTGCGGCGTCGAGGTCGCGGTGGTATCGAACAGGAAGTCGAACTCCCCGGCCAGCAGCGCCGCCACGGCGGGGGCGGAACCGCGATACGGCACATGCGTCGCCTCGAACCCCGCCAGGCGCTGGAACAACGTGGCGCAGAGGTGGGACGAACTGCCATTGCCGACCGAGCCATAGATCAGCCCGCCCGCCTTGCCGCGCGCCACCAGCGCGGCCACATCCGGCACGTCCAGCCGCTTGGGGTTCACCGACAGCACATTGGCCATGTCGTTGATGGTGCCCAGCAGGTGGAAGTCGCGTTCCAGGTCCACGCCGGAACTGGCGTAGAGCAGCGGGTTCACCCCATACATCGCGGCCGTTCCCACCATCAGCGTGTAGCCATCCGGCTCCGCCTGGGTGGCCGCCACCGCGCCGATATTGCCGCCGGCCCCGGCGCGATTCTCGATCACCACCGGCTGCCCCAGCGCGCGCGCCAGCGGTTCGGCCACGATCCGCGCGACGATGTCCGTCACCCCGCCCGGCGGATAGCCGACGATGACGCGCAGCGGATGCGTCGGAAACGCCCCTTGCGCCCAAACGGCGGGGGCGGCGAGCGTGGTGGCGGCAAGCCCAAGGGCAGCGCGGCGCGTGAACATCGGAAGTCTCCTCTCCGCCACCTCTACCGCAACAGCGCCACCGCCGCCCAGCCCAGCAGCACCACCAGCGCCATGGAGGGCCAGATCAGCCGCCACAGCTGCGGCGGCCTGGTGCCATCCGCCAGCAGCGCGCAGATCATGGCGGTGACGCCGAAGCTCATGCCCGCCCCGGCGCCGCCGCTGAAATTGTGCAGCCCCGGCGCCAGCGCCGGCGGCAACCCCGCCGCCTGCCCCAACCCGACCTGAATGGAGGTCAGCGCCGCGTTCGAGCCGACATTGCTGCCGGTGACGATGCCCGAGACCAACCCCATCACCGGCACCGCATAGGGCGCCAGCGGCCCCATTGCTTCGGCCAGCGCCGAAGCCAGCCCGGCCGCCGCGCCGCTGCCGGCCAGCACCCGGCCCAGCAGCACATACAACAGCATGGCCACCGCCGGCCTTCGCGCCCGCGCCAATGCCGGCCCCACCCGTGCCAGCGCCCCGCCGCGCCACAGCAGCCCCAACGCCACCAGCCACAGCACCACGGCCACATGCGTCAGCGGAAACCCCGGAAACTCGGCGAAGGGCTGCAGCGCCGGCGGGTCGCGCCACAGCCGCGCCAGCAATATCCCCGCGGTCAGCAGCAGATAGGGCGCCGCCGCCCGCATCGGCCCGCGCCAGCCGGTCGGCGGGTCCGCCCGCCACAGCGCCAGCCCCAGGCCCAGCCCGGTGGCCAGCATGCCGGCAATCTCGAACGGCAGATACAGGTTGGCCAGCAGCAGCACCGCCGCCATCAGCCCCAGCATGCCCAGCTGCGCCAGCTTCTCGGCTGGCGAGACCACCACCCCGGCGCGCCGCATCAGCGCCCACAGCAAGGGCGCCAGCAGCACCAGCCAGGCGGCGTTCGGCCAGGCGGCGACCAGCGCGATGTCATGCCCCGGCAGCCCTGCCAGCGCCGCGCCCAGCGCGGTGCCCGGCCCCAGCCCGCCCCAGGGCACCAGCACCAGCGCCTGCAAGGCCAGCGCGCCACCCACGGCGCCCGCAATGCCCATGCCGCGCAACGCCGAGAGCGCGAAGACCGCGCCCACCGCGAACCCCGTGACACTTTCCAGGAAGGCGCCCAGCGGCAGCGTCACCGCGAAGACCCGCGCCGCCGTGGCCGGTCGCGCCGCCGCTGCCTCGCCGCCCGAAACCGCGGCATGGAACAGCAGCCCGCCCGCCACCACCGCCATTGGCTGCAAGGCGAGAAAGACGCCGCGCAGCGCCTCGGTGCCGAAGAATCCGCCCAGCCCGGTCCCCGCGGGCAGGGAGGCGAGCGCCGCCGGCACCGCCAGCCCCAGCCCCACCAGGCAGGCGCCCACCGGCCCGGCGCGCCCGGTCGCCAGCAACAGCAGCAGCGCCAGCAGCGGCGCCGCCTGCAACCTCAGCCTCATGCGGTGCCTGTCCTCGTCTGCCGCGCCAGCATCGCCTCGCGCCGGGTGATATAGACCGCGCTGCCGATGATCAGCACCGCGCCCAGCCCCAGCCAGGCGTCCGGCACCTCGCCGAACAGCAGCACGCCGCTGCCGGTGGCGAAGATCAGCCGCGAATAACCGATGGGCGACAGCACGGAGGCATCCGCCAGCCGCAGCGCCGAAATCCACACGAACATCGCTGCCGGCCCCACCACCGCCAGCGCCAGCAGCAGCCCGGCGTCGCGCCAGCCGGTCCAGGCCAGGTTGGGCAGGCCGAAGGGCAGGGCCGCCGCCACGCTGACCAGGCCGATGTAGCACATGATGGTCTGGGTCTTTTCGCTCTTGGCCAAATGCCGCGTGGTCAGCGTGATGGCGGCACTGGCCAGCGCCGACAGCAGGCTCGCCGCCAGCGGCCAGCTCAACGGCACGCTGCCCGGCCGCACGATCGCCAGCACGCCGCAGAAGCCGACCAGCGCCGCGCTCCAGCGCCGCCAGCCGACGCGTTCCCCCAGCACCGGCCCGGCCAGCGCGGTGACGAACAGCACGGCGGAAAACCCCAGCGTGGTGGCCGTGGCCAGCGGCAACCGCGAGAAGGCGAAAAAGTAAAAGCCCCAGGTGCCGACCGAAAGGCAGCCGCGGAATACCTGCATGCCCGGCTGGCTGGTCCGCAGCAGCCCGACCCCATGCGTCAGCAGCGCCGGCACTACGAACAGCAACTGCCCCAGCGCGCGGTCCAGCACGATGACGCTGACCGGCAAATGCCCCAGCGCCTTGCCCAGCACGGTTTCCAGGTTGAAGCCGAAGGCCGCCACCACGGTCAGCAGCGCCGCACGCACCAGCGGATTCATGGCGCCCGGCCCCTGCTTCCGGCCGGCTGCGGGTTCAGCGCGCCGGCGGCGGCGCGGCAGGCGTCGCCGGTGGGGCGTTGGCCGGCGCGGCCGCCTCGCCGCCCTGGCTCGGCCGCGGCCCGGGCAGGCCGCGCGTGCGCGTCGGCGTGCCGGGGTAGCTGCGGTTCCGCGCGGCGCGGCGCTGCAACTCGGCCCGGCGCTGCGCCGTCGTCATGCTCTCCGAGGAGCGCAGATCCTGCCCGGTATTCCAGCCCTGGCCGGAGACGACGCCGGAACTGGTCGGCGTACGGCTGCCGCTCTGCGCCCCGGCCGGCAGCGCCAGCCAGGGCAGCACGGCAACGGCAAGAATGACACGGCGCATGGCATGACCCCCCAATCCCGGCGCGAGCCTCCGCCCGCCTGCGGTGGAAAGCATCACACCGCGCCGCCCAACGCAACTTGCGCGCTACAGGCTCTGCAACAACCCGCACAACAGCTTGGCGCGCGGCACCAGGCAGTCCACCAGCAGGTGCTCTTCGAGTGTATGGCCGCCGGCGCCCTGCACGCCCAAGCCGTCCAGCGTCGGGATGCCCATCGCCCCGGTGAAGTTGCCGTCCGAGCCACCGCCGGCCGACTGGTGCTCGATATCGAAGCCGATGCGCTGGGCAATGCCGCGCGCCACGCCATACAGCGCCATCACCTTCGCATCCGGCTCCCACACCGGGCGGGTCACGCCGCGGGTCACGGTCAGCTGCACGTCGTTGCCGGTGGCCTGCAGCCCCAGCATCACCTCCACCGCGCGGTCCAGGTCCTCCTGCCGCTTGGCCATGGACAGGCTCTCGGCGTCGCAATGCGTGGTGACGCAGTTCACCCATTGCCCGCCGCCGATGACGCCGACCGAATAGGTCACGTCGTCGGTCGTCAGGTCCTCGATCTTGACCACCTGGCGGCACATCTCGCGGATCGCGCTGCGGCCATCCGCCAGCCGCGCCCCGGCATGGCTGGGCTTGCCGGTGGTGCGCAGGTTGAAGCGGGCAATGGCATAGCGCCCGGTCACCACGCCGCCATTCGGCCGCGCCGGCTCCGGCACCAGCACAAAGGCATGCCGCGCCGCCTCGGCCTCGATCAGGTCGCGTGAGGACGGGCTGCCGATTTCCTCATCACAGGTGAACAGCACCGTGACCGGCCGGCTGGTGGTGATGCCCGCCCGCACCAGCTGGCGAATGGCCTCCAGCGCGATGTAGTTGCCGCCCTTCATGTCATAGACGCCGGGGCCGTACAGCTTGTTGCCCTCCTGCCGCCACGGCAGCGGCTGCAGCGTGCCCATCGGGTGCACCGTATCCAGGTGGCCCATCACCAGGATGCCCTTCTCGGTGCCGGCCAGCGGATGCGGGAAGGTGGCGCGCACGCAATCGCCGAAGCCCATCCGCCCCGGAATCGTCTCCACCCGCGCGCCGAGCAGCGCCAGCTCCCGCGCCGCAATCGCCATCATGCGGTTCACCGCGGCGGCGTCGAAGGTCGGGCTTTCGCAGCACACCCAGGGCTTGAGCCCCGCGATGATCTCGCTGGTGTCGAAGGGCAGGTCGAGGACGGTCATCGGCAGCTCCGGTTCCGGAGCCTGATCGGCGCCGGCGGAATCGCCGCACGCCGCGCATCAGTCTCCCAATGGGTTGCAACCCTGCGGCCGGTGGCGCGCCGCGGCAAGAGGCCGCAGACTACAGCCGTTGTCTGGAGACTGATTCACCGCTCCGGCGATTCCGCCTGCGCGGATCAGGCTCCCCGCTGCAATGGAGGCTCAGATGCGGCTGCTGCTGGCGAATGCGAACACCACGGAAGCGATCACCCAGCTCTGCGCCACGGCGGCGCGCGCGGCGGCGGCCCCGGGCACGCAGATCATCCCCGCCACGCCGCGCTTCGGCCCCGCCGTCATCAGCAGCCGGGTGGAGGACGCGATCGCCGCGCATGGCCTGCTGGACCTGCTGGCTGGCTATGCCGGTCAGGTGGAGGCCGTGGTGCTGGCGGTCTCGCTCGATACCGCGCTGGAAGCCGCCCGCCAGCTGATGCCCTGCCCGGTGGTCGGCATGACCGAGGCCGCCTGCTTCACCGCCTGCCTCAGCGGCGGCCGCTTCGGCCTGGTGACGGTGGGCGGGGTGGAAAGCTACCGCGACCGCATCGCGGCACACGGCCTGGCCGGGCGGCTGGCAGGGCTGGCCGGCGTCGCCGCCAGCGCGCAGGACGCGGTGCGAGACCCCGAGGCCGTGGCCGCGCTGCTGCTGCCGGAGATCGAGCGCCTGGCCCGCGAGGGCGCCGACAGCGTCATCCTCGGTGGCGCCGCCATGGCCGGCATGGCCGCCTGGTTGCAGGCCCGCACCTCCGTGCCGCTGCTGGACGGCATCGCCTGCGCGGTGAAGCAGGCCGAGGCGCTGGCCGCGCTCAACCTGCCCAAGCCCGGCCAGGGCAGCTTCGCCGCGCCGCGCGGGCGGGACAGCCTGGGCCTGTCACCCGCGCTGGCGGCACTGTTGCAGACCGGCGGCAAAAGCGGCGCGGCTTGACGCGAGGCGCTGAAGCGCCACTCTGCGCCGAACGAGGAAACGCCCCATGCAACGACGCACCCTTCTGGCCGGGATCGCCTTGCCGCTGGCCGCGCCTGTCGCCGCCCGCGCCCAGGCGAGCGGGCAGCGCTTCCCCGACCACCCCATCCGCATCATCTCGCCCTATCCGCCCGGCGGCGGCACCGACACGTCCGCCCGGCTGATGGCGCCGCACCTGACCGAGTTCCTCGGCCAGCCCATCGTCATCGAGAACCGCGGCGGCGCCGCCGGTGCCCTTGGCGCCGCCGTGGTCGCGGAAACCCCACCCGACGGCTACACCCTGCTGGTTGACAGCCTCGGCCATGTGGTCAACCCGCATATCCTGAAGAACCTGCGCTTCGACTACGCCACCGCCTTCGCGCCGGTCTCCCTGCTGGTGGTGCTGCCGCAATTCCTGGTCATCCCAGCCAGCATCCCCGCCAATACCGTCGCCGAGTTCCTCGCCTGGTGCCGCGCCCGGCCGGGGCAGCTTTCCTACGGCTCGTCGGGCAACGGCACCGGCGCGCACCTGGCCGCGCTGCTCTTCGTGCGGGAGGCGGGGCTGGACCTGACCCACGTGCCCTATCGCGGCGGCAGCGCCGTGATCCCCGACCTGGTCGCCGGCAATGTCAGCTTCGCCTTCGCCACCGTCAGCACCAGCATGGCGCTGATCCAGGATGGCCGGCTGAAGGCCCTGGCCGTGACCTACAAGGACCGCCTGCCCAGCATGCCCAACGTGCCGACCACGCGCGAGCTCGGCATGCCCCGGGTGGACGTGGACGAGTGGAATGCGATGTACGCCCGCGGCGGCACGCCCGCGCCGATCCTGGCCCGGCTGCACGCCGCCGCCGCGCATGCGCTCGCACAGCCCAACGTGCAGCAGCGCTTCACCCAGCTGGGCGGCCTGATCGTCAACAGCAGCATGGCGGAAGCCGCCGCCTTCGTGGCCGAACGCCGCGAAGCCATGGGCCGGCTGGTACGCGAAGCGCAGGTGGTGGTGGAATGACGACCCCGAGCGCTTGCACGCCCCGCCTATTCATCTCATATGTAATCAATCATATCCAGGGAGCCTCGCCATGAACGTCGCGCTGTCGCCCAGCCTGGTGCAGGGCACCGAAGCCGGCTTGCTCTCCGGCTTCGGCAATGAATTCGCCACCGAGGCCCTGCCCGGCGCGCTGCCGCTGGGCGCCAACAGCCCGCAGCGTGTGCCCTACGGCCTCTATGCCGAACAGCTCAGCGGTACCGCCTTCACCGTGCCGCGCACCGAAGCCCGCCGCACCTGGATGTATCGCATCCGCCCCAGCGCCGGCCACGGCGCCTTCCGCCGCATCGACAACGGCGCGCTCTGCGGCCCGCTGGCCCCGCACAACCCCAACCGCCTGCGCTGGAACCCGCTGCCGCTGCCGAGCACGCCCACCGACTTCATCGCCGGCCTGACCACCCTGGGCCTGACCGGCGCGCCGGACGCGCCACACGGCATCAGCGTCCACCTCTACGCCGCCAACCAATCCATGCAGCGCGTCTTCATGGACGCGGACGGCGAACTGCTGATCGTCCCGCAACTCGGCCGCCTGCTGGTCGCCACCGAATGCGGCCGGCTGGAAGTCCGCCCCGGCGAACTCCTCGTCATCCCCTGCGGCATGAAGTTCCGCGTGGAGCTGCCGGATGGCGAAGCGCGCGGCTACATCGCGGAAAACCACGGCGCCGCCTTCCGCCTGCCGGACCTCGGCCCCATCGGCGCCAACGGCTTGGCCAATCCGCGCGACTTCCTCAGCCCGGTCGCTTGGTACGAGGACCGCGACGAAGCCACAGAGCTGGTGCAGAAATACCAGGGCGCGCTCTGGGCCACCACGCTGGCCTGGTCACCGCTGGATGTCGTCGCCTGGCACGGCAACAACGCACCCTACAAATACGACATGGCCCGCTTCATGGCCATCAACACGGTCAGCTTCGACCACCCTGACCCCAGCATCTTCACCGTGCTGACCAGCCCGACCGACACCGCCGGCCTGGCCAACATGGACTTCGTTATTTTCCCGCCGCGCTGGCTGGTGGCGGAAAACACGTTCCGCCCGCCCTGGTTCCACCGCAACACCATGAACGAGTGCATGGGCCTGGTGCACGGCGTCTATGACGGCAAGGCGGAAGGCTTCCTCCCCGGCGGCGTCTCGCTCCACCCGCGGATGAGCGCACACGGCCCCGACGCCCCCACCACGCAGCGCGCCATCGCAGCAGACCTGAAGCCGCACAAGCTGGAAGGCACACTGGCCTTCATGTTCGAGACCTCGGGCGTGCTGCGCCCCACCGAAGCTTTCATGAGTGGCCCCCACCTGCAATCCAACTATGACGCCGCCTGGGCGGGACTGCCAAAAACCTTCACCGGAGCACGCTGAGACCATGAGCCTCGACGCCACGCACGACCCCAAGCTGAAGAGCTGGGTCACCTCGGCCAATGGCCATGCCGAATTCCCCATCCAGAACCTGCCGCTCGGCGTGTTCTCGGTGAAGGACGGGCCGAAGCGTGGCGGCGTCGCCATCGGCGACCGCATCCTGCCGCTGGCGGAAGCGGTGCCGCACCTGAAGGGCGCAGCGAAGAAGGCCGCCAAGGCCGGTGCCGGCGCCACGCTGAACGCGCTGTTCGCGATGGGGCCGGGGGCGCGCCAGGCGCTGCGCACCGGCCTCTCAGCGTTGCTGGCCAAGGGCAGCGAAGCCCGGCCGGATCTGGTGAAGCTGAAGGACGCCACGCTGCATATGCCCGCGAGCATCGGCGACTACACGGACTTCTTCGCCGGCATCAACCACGCCACCAATGCCGGCAAGCAGTTCCGCCCCGACACGCCCTTGCTGCCCAACTACAAGCACGTCCCCGTCGCCTATCACGGCCGGGCCAGCAGCATCCGCCCCAGCGGCACCCCGGTGCTGCGCCCCAACGGCCAGCGCAAGCCGGCCAGCGAGCCGGAGCCCAGCGTCGGCCCCAGCCGCAACCTGGACTACGAAATGGAGTTCGGCGTCTGGATCGGCAGCGGCAATGCGCAGGGCGAGCCCATCGCCATCGCCGACGCGGCCAACCACATCGCCGGCTACTGCCTGCTGAACGACTGGTCCGCGCGCGACATCCAGGGCTGGGAAGCCCAGCCGCTCGGCCCCTTCCTGGCCAAGAATTTCTGCACGTCCATCTCCCCCTGGGTGGTCACGCCGGAAGCGCTCGCCCCGTTCCGCGCCGCCCAGCCGCCGCGCCCGGAGGGCGACCCGCAGCCCTTCCCCTATTTGTGGGACGAGGCCGACCAGGCCGCCGGCGCGCTCGACTGCGAACTGGAAGTGCTGCTGCTGACGCCGGCGATGAAGAAGGCCAAGGAAAAGCCCACGCGCCTGTCGCTGGCCAACACCACGCACCTGTACTGGACCTTCGCCCAGATGGTCGCGCACCACACCGTCGGCGGCTGCAACCTCAACCCCGGCGACCTGTTCGGCAGTGGCACCATCAGCAGCACCACCGAGGACGGCTTCGGCGCCCTGCTGGAAATAACCCAGGGCGGCCGCAAGCCCATCACCCTGCCGAACGGCGAAACGCGCCGCTTCCTGGAAGACGGCGACGAGATCATTTTTCGCGCCCGCTGCACGCGCGAAGGCGCCGCCCCCATCGGCTTCGGCGAATGCCGCGGCGTGATCCTGCCGGCACGATGAGCACCGTCTCCGCCGCCACGCTGCGCGACTTCATCACCCGCATCTACGTGGCAGCCGGCGTGCCGGAAGCGGACGCCCACACGGTCGCGACGCTGATGACCGAAGCGGACCTGAACGGTGCCGACAGCCACGGCGTCTTCCGCCTGCCGCAATACGTGCGCCGCATGCTGGCCGGCGGCATGAACCCGCATGCCCGCCCGCACATCGTCGAGGAACGCGCCGCCAGCGCGCTGATCGATGGCGACAACGGCCTCGGCCACCTCGCCGTCTCGCTGGCCGCTGAGACCGCCATCGCCAAGGCGAAGACGGCCGGCGTCGCCTGGTGCGGCGTCCGCAACGGCAACCACGCCGGCCCCGCCAGCCTCTACGCCCGCATGCCGATGCAGGCGGGCATGATCGGCATGTACATGGCGGTCGGCAGTGCCAACCACCTGCCGCCCTGGGGCGGGCTGGAACTGTTACTTTCTACCAACCCCATCGCCATCGCTGTGCCGGCGGAGGAAGAGACGGATGTGGTGCTGGACATGGCCACCACCGTCGCCGCCTACGGCAAGGTAAAAGTAAAAGCCCAGCGCGGCGAGATGATGCCCGAAGGCTGGATGATCGACCGCCAGGGCAACCCGCTACTGGACCCCAAGCGCGCGAATGAGGGCCTGCTGCTGCCGATCGGCGGCTACAAGGGTTACGGCCTGGCGCTGATGCTCGGCCTGCTGGCCGGCACGCTGAACGGCGCCGCCATGGGCCGCGACGTGGTGGACTTCAACGCCGACGACACCAGCGTCACCAACACCGGCCAGGCCATCCTCGCCATCGACATTTCCGCGTTCGGCGACCCCGCGCTGTTCCGCCGCAACGTGGACCACCTGGTGCGAGACCTGCGCGACAGCGAACGCCTGCCGGGCACCGAGCGCATCTGGATGCCCGGCGAGCAAAGCGCCCTCAAGCGCCGCGAACGCGAAGCCGATGGCATCCCAATGCCGCCGCCGCTGCGTGCGGTGCTGGATACGCTGGCCGACCAGGTCGGCACGACGCGGCTTTAGCAGGTTGCGGAAAAGCCCTGTCTCCGGCCTCGCCGCGCCTCTATCCGTCATGGCCGGGCTTGACCCGGCCATCTGACTCACCGAACTCGCATGGTACGAGATGCACGGGTCAAACCCGGGCATGACCGGAAAAAGATGCAGAACGCGCTCTTCCGCAACCTGCTAAAACGCCCGCGCCAACCCAAAGCAGCGCTCCCGCGCAGCGTCGATGCGCTGCGCGACCGCCGCCACCGCCGCGGCATCCCGCGCCAATGCCGCGCGGCGCGAAGCCAGCATCGCCGGCAAGGTGGCGGGGCCACCCAGCACCGTGCGCGCCGCGATATTCGCCGCGGGGTCCAGCGCCTGCGCCACCGCCGCCTCGCTCACGCCCAGTGGCTTGCCGAACAGCGTCACCGCCGCCGCATCCACATCCGCGCTGCGCAACCTATCGCTGGTCATGCCCGCCGCCAGCGCATCCCGCACCACCAGCGCCACCACGTTATGCGCCATGCGGAAGCTCATGCCGGTCTCTCGCACGATCACATCCGCCAACTCCGTCGCGCTGCCGAACCCCTGCGCTGCCGCGCTGGCCATGCGCGGCGCATTCAGCGTCAGGTGGGCGAACACCTCCTCCAGCAGCGCCAGTATCCGCCGCGTCCGCAAACACGCATCCAGCACCGGCTCGTTCACCGATGTCACGGCGTCGTTCACATCGGCGAACTCGGTGTTCTTCGTCGCCGCCAGCGCCGCCACCAGCGCGCCCTGCACCGCACCGGCCGCGGCCTTCAGGTGCTCCAGCGCCACCGGGTTCTTCTTCTGCGGCATGATGGATGACACCGCGGAATGCCGGTCCGCCAACTCGACGAAGCCGTATTCCCAGGTGGACCAGTTCTGCAGGTTGGTCGCCAGGCGCGAGAGGAATGCCATCAGCACCGCCATCGCGCTTGCCGCCTCCAGCGCATCATCGCGGGAGGACACCGCGTCATACGCACTCTCCAACGGCGCCGCGAAGCCGAGCAACTCCGTCGTGATCATCCGGTCCAGCGGAAACGCCGTGGTCGTCAGCGCCCCAGCGCCCAGCGGATTGGCGTCCGCATGCGCCAGCGCGCCCATCAGCCGCACATGGTCGCGCGCCAGCACATCCGCCGCACTCAGCAGCCAGTAGCCAAACGTCACGGGCTGCGCGTGCTGCGTATGCGTATAGCCCGGCATCACCACCTCGGCGTCGCGCTCCGCCAGCCGCAGCAAGGTCCCGCGCAACGCGGCCAACAACTCCAGCACCTCCAGCAACTGCCCGCGCAGCGCCATCCGCCAGGTTGTCACGTTCAGGTCGTTCCTGCTGCGCCCGGTATGCAGCCGCCCGCCGACATCGGCCCCCAGCGCCTGCACCAGCGCCTTCTCGACGTAGCTGTAGAGATCCTCCTGCCGGTAATCCACGGCCACCGCATCCGGCCCCGCCTCGGCCAGCCGCAGCACCTCGCGCAGGATCGCGCGCATCGCATCGTGAGCGACAATCCCCTGCCGCTCCAGCATCAGCCCATGCGCCAGGTGCACCCACATCTCCGGCGCGAAGATATGCTGCTGCGCCCGCGCGACGGAGCCACGATAGTAGCTCTCCACCAGCAGCGCGGAGGGCGGTTCCTTGACCCGCTCGCGCAGGCTCACATCCTCGGTCATCGGCTCAATCCAGGGTAATGCGTGCGTCGCGGATCAGCTTGGCATTCGCCTCGCGGTCGCGCGCGAGGAAGGCAGCAAATTCCGCCGGCGTGGTTCCCAGCCCGATCGCGCCCAGCGCCGCCAGCCGCGCCTGCACCACCTCCTGCGCCAGCGCATTGACGCAGGCCGCATGCAGCCGCGCCACCGCTTCCGCCGGCAGCCCGGCCGGCCCCCACAGCCCGTTCCACTCATTCTGGTCGTAGCCCGGGAAACCCTGCTCGGCCACGGTCGGCAACTCCGGGAGCGCGCTGATGCGACGCGCCGAGGAAGCCGCCAGCGCCCGCACCCGCCCCTCCCGCACCAGGCCGGTCGCGGAGGCCACGGTGGCAAACACGCAGTCCAGGTCGCCCGACAGCAGGCTCTGCAACGCCGGCCCGCCGCCGCGATACGGCACATGCGTCATCTCGACCCCCGCGCGATTCACCAGCACCGCCGCGGCGATATGCGGCGCGCTGGCATTGCCGGAGGAACCATAGGTGATCTTCCCCGGCGTTGCCTTCGCCGCCGCCAGCAGTTGCGGCAGGCTGGTGTAGGGGCTGTTCGGCGGCACGATCAGGATCTGCGGTATCAGCATCACATGGCTGATCGGCGTGAAGCCCGTGGTGTAGTCGAAGTTCAGCCCGCGGATGAGGAACGGCGCCACGGTATGGCCCGACGCATCCAGCAGCAGCGTCGTGCCATCCGGCGCTGCCCGCGCCACTTCGCCGGCGCCGATGGTGCTGCCGGCGCCGGGCCGGTTCTCCACCACCACGTTCTGCCCGAGGAAGGCGGTGAAGGCCGGCGCGAACATGCGCGCCGTGGTATCCGCGCCACCACCCGGCGGATACGGCACCACCATCCGCACGCCACGCGGCGGCGCCCATTGCGCCCGCGCTGCGAACGGCAGCAGCGCGCTCGCCGCCACCAAGGCCCTGCGCCGCATCATTGGGGCTCCACCCCCGCCGCCCGCGCCAGCTTGGCGAAACTCTCCACCTCGCTACGGATGAAGCGCTGGAACGTATCGGCCTCGCTGCCCACCGGCCGCAGCCCCAGCCCTAGGAAGCGCTGGGATACGTCATCCGACTTCGCCGCTTCCTGCGCCGCGCGGGACAGCTTCTGCACCACATCCTCCGGCGTGTTCTTCGGCGCCAGCAGGCCCCACCAGGTGGTCACCTTGTAGCCCGGCAGGCCGCTCGCGCTCAGCGTCGGCACGCCGGGCAGGGCGGGGCTGGGCACGTCATCCGTCACCGCCAGCGCCACCAGGCGCCCGCCCTCGATATGCGTCTTGCTCGCGGCAATGGACATGAAGCCGCACTCGACGGTCCCGCTGATGATCGCAGTGATCGCGTCCGAATCGCCCTGGTACGGCACATGCTCCAGCCGCGTGCCGGTCATCTGCTGGAACAGCACGCCCGCCAGGTGCAGCGGCGCACCAACGCCCGACGACGAGAAGTTCAGCTTGCCCGGCTGCGCCTTGGCCAGCGCGATGAAGTCGGCCACGCTGCGCGCCTGCACGCTGGGATGCACCACCAGCACATAGCCCGACGCCGCCGCCTGGCTGATGGCGCGGAAGTCGCCGACGATGTCGTAGGGCAGGGTCTTGTACAGCGCCGGCGCCAGCGCATGCGCGCCGCCGCACATGAACAGCGTGTAGCCATCCGCCGCCGCCCGCGCCGCGACGCTGCCGACCAGCGTGCCGCCGGCGCCGGCGCGGTTTTCCACCACGAAGGGCTGGCCGAACGCCGCGCCCAGCTTGGCGCCGATGCTGCGGGCGATGATGTCGTTGGCGCCACCGGGCGGATAGCCCACCAGCACCGTCACGCTGCGCGCGGGATACACCGCTTGCGCACGCGCCACCGCCGGCGCCGCCAGCAGCCCTGCCAATACGCGGCGCCCAAAAGCCGTGCCCATGCCGAACTCCCCAAGCTTCGCACCCACCCTAGCAGCCCGCCGCTTGTTGCGCCCAGCCTTCCCGCATAGCCTTCCGCCATGGAAGCACCCGTCATCATCATGGGCGCCGGCGCCATCGGCGGTTTCGTCGGCGGTCGCATGGCCCTGGCCGGCCAGAACGTCATCCTGCTGGACCCCTGGGCCGAGCATGTCGAAGCCATCCGCCGCGACGGCCTGCGCATCGAAACGCCGGAAGGCATCGCGGTGGCCCACCCGCGCGCGCTGCACCTGCATGAACTGCACCTGCTGCGCCGCCGCGACGAAGCGCTGCCCTGCCTCGGCATCCTCGCAGCCAAGCTCTACGATACCGCCTGGGCCGCGCAGCTGCTGAACGGCCTGCTGCCATCAGGCGCGCCGGTGCTGACGTTGCAGAACGCGCTGGTCGAGGAACTCGTCGGCAGCATCTGCGGCCCGCAGCGCGTGCTCGGCGGCGTCGCCGGCCAGATGGACGTGCAGCTCCTCGCCCCCGGCCATGTCAAGCGCAGCCGCCGCACCGGCGCCGCGCCGGAACCCGTGTTGAAGGTTGGAGAGACCACCGGCCGCGCCACGCCGCGCGCGGAAGCCATCGCCGCCCGGCTGCGCGCCGCGGAAACCTGCGTCGTCACCACCACGCTGTGGGAGGAACGCTGGACCAAGATGTGCATGAACACCGCCACCACCGGCCTGTCGGCGCTCGGCGGAATCTCCCTGAAGCAGGTGCTGGCCGGCCCATCGCTGCGCCCCGTCTTCCTGCGCCTTTGCGCGGAGGCACTGGCGGTCGGCTCCGCCATGGGCTTCACCCCGGCAAAACTCTACGGCGTCCCCGCCGCCCTGTTCCCTGCCGCCCACGCCGGCGACACGGCGGCGCAGGCCACCATCGCCGAAGCGCTGAAGCGCCAGACCGACAGCATGGCCGAGGACGGCATCAGCGGCACCCTGCAGGACCTGCGCAAGGGCCGCCGCACGGAGGTGGATTTCTTCAACGGCTTCATCGCCGAGCGCGGCGCCGCGCTCGGCATCCCGGCCCCGACCCACGCCGCAATCGCCACCCGCATCCGCGCGGTGGAAGCCGGCGCCAACTCCCCCGGCCTGGCCGGGCTGTAGGCCGGGCGGCCTACGCAAAGCCTACTGCCGCGCGGCTTACGCCAACGCTACTACCGCGCGGCTTACGCCGCGACCCGCCGCCGCAGCATCTCCAGCAGCATGGCGTTGAACGCCTCGGGCGCCTCATACGCCACCCAATGCCCAGCGCCGGGGATCACGCCCGTCCACGCCTCCGGCTGCACCTCACGCAGCGCGACGAAGCGCTTCTCCATCTCCGGCCAGGCAATCGCGTCGCGCTCGCCATAAATCAGCGCCACCGGCGCCTGCGCCGAGCCAATAGCGTCCTTCAAACTCGTGCTGCTGGCGAACCCCCGGCTGCGGAAGCGGCTGTTCACCGTGTTGTATTCCTGGATCACCAGCGCCAGGTCGTCGATAGCAGCGTCATCCGCCACCATCAGCGTCCGCAGGTTGTGCTTGTGCGCGGCAATCCGCGCCTCGCCCTGCTTGTCGCGGATCTTCATCAGGTCGGTGCGCGGCCGGTTCAGCCCCAGCGCGCCGGCGCCCACCAGCGTCACGCTGCGCAGCTCATCCCGCGCCTGGCTCGCCACGTGCCCCGCCAGCAGCGCGCCAAACGAGAACCCGGCCAGGTCATACCGCGTGTCCTCGCCCAGCACCTTGGCGATGCCCTGCCGCACAATCGCCCCCACCGGCGCCGGGCTGTCCACCGGCGGCGGCATGTGGCTCTCGCCCAGCCCCGGCAGGTCGGGCACGATCACATGCCGATGCTTCGCCAGCGCCTCGATGTTCTTCGCCCAGTGCCGCCAGGACCCGCTGCCGCCATGCAGCAGCACCAGCGGCTCACCCTCACCCCACTCGCGCCAGGCCATGGTGCCCTCGCCGCAGGGCGTTTCGCTGCGCTTGGCGCTGGCATCCAGCCGTTCCAGAAAGGCTTCGGGCGTTTCGGTCATCATCAGTGTCATCCGTTTCCCAGAGCCTGATCGTCCGAGGCGGGATCGCCGAAGGGCGTGAATCAGTCTCTCCAACAACCAAGCTGGACCGAGAGCACTGCCGTCAGCAGCGATCCTGGGCCAGCGGATATTCTATCGCCAGAAGCTCCACTTCCTCCACCCCCTGGGGCATCCGCACCTTCACCACATCCCCCACGCGCTTGCCCAACAAGGCCCGCGCCACCGGGGAGACCCAGGAAATCCGCCGCAGCGCGCCATCGGTCTCATCCACGCCCACAATGGTCACCGTCTGCTCGGAATCATCCTCCCTGGCATAGGTGACAGTGGCGCCGAAGAACACCTGCTCCCGCCGGGTCTGAAGCGCGGGGTCCACCACCTGCACCTTCTCCAGGCGCTTCCGTAGAAACCGCACCCGCCGGTCGATCTCCCGCAGCCTTCGCTTGCCGTACTGGTAGTCGGCGTTCTCGCTGCGGTCGCCCTGCGCCGCGGCCCAGCTGACAATCGCCACCACCTTGGTGCGTTCGTCGTACCACAGCGCCCGCAGCTCCTCGGCCAGCGCCGCCTGGCCGGCCGGGGTCATGTAGAACGGCGTGCCCGCCGGCAGCCCCGGCGGGCCGGCCTCGTCCTCGTCGTCATCATCGCTCATCCCCCCCAACTGCCCCGCCCGGCCGTTGCGGGCAAGCGCCGGAAGCGCGAAACTCCCCCCACAAGAGGAACCGCCATGGCCGACCTGATTCTCTACTGGTCCACCCGCTCGCCCTTCGTCCGCAAGGTGATGGTGGCAGCGCATGAACTCGGCGTCGCCGCCCGCATCCGCCAGGTGCCCACCCTGGTGGCCGCCACCGCGCCCAACATGGAACACCTGGCCGTCAATCCGCTGGGCCGCATCCCCACCATGGTCCTGGCCGACGGCACCGTGCTGTACGAAAGCCAGGCCATCATCGAATACCTGAATGAATACGCCCGCGGCTGGCTGGTGCCGCCCAACGGCCTGCCGCGCGTGCAGGCGATGCGCTGGCATGGGCTGGGCAACGGCCTGCTGGACGTGCTGGTGGCCTGGAACAGCGAACGCAACCGCAGCTTCTCTCACCAGGTCGCCATGGCCGGCTATGAAGCCAAGACCAAGGCGACGCTGGACCTGCTGGAGCGCGAAAGCGGCCGGCTGCGCGGCACCGATTTCAACCTGGGCCACATCGCGGTGGGGTGCGCGCTGGGCTACCTGGACTTCCGCTTCCAGCCGCTGCACTGGCGCGAAGGCCGCCCCGGCCTCACCGCCTTCGCCGCTGAGTTCGATGCCCGGCCCAGCGCCGTGGCCACCAAGCCCTTCGACGACCGCAAGTAGGAAGCCGCCCATGCGCCCCACCCGTCGCGCTGCAATCGCGCTCTCCGCGCGTGCCGCCCTCGCGCTGCCCGCCCTGCTGCCCGGTCTGGCCCGGGCGCAGACGTGGCCGGATCAGTCCATCCGCCTGATCGTGCCCTTCCCACCGGGCGGCCCGGCCGATTTCATCGCCCGCGTCATCGCCCAGGGCATCGGCGACAAGCTCGGCCAGCAGATCGTCATCGAGGCCCGCTCCGGCGCCGGCGGCCTGGTCGGCACCGAGTTCGTCGCCAAGTCGCGGCCGGATGGCCTGACCCTGATCCACGCCAGCAGCGGCGCGCTGACCATCATGCCGCAGCTGATGCCGCGCATGGCCTTCGACCCGCAGAAGGATTTGGCGCCCATCGGCCAGATCCTGGCAGTGCCGCAGATCGTCGCCGTCGCCAACAGCCTGCCGGTCCACAGCATCGCGGAACTGATCGCCCTGGCGAAGCGCCAACCCGGCAAGCTCAGCTATGGCAGCTCCGGCATCGGTGGTTCGCTGCATGTGGCGGGCGAAGTGTTCTGCCAGGCCGCGGGGGTCGAGATCGTCCACGTCCCCTATCGCGGCGCCGCCCCGGCGGTCACGGAACTCGTCGCCGGCCGCATCCAGGTGCTGCTGGCCGACGTTCCCGCCCTGCAGGCCCAGGTGCAGGCCGGCAGCGTCCGCGCCATTGGCATCACCAGCGCGCAGCGCCTGCCGATCCTGCCGACCTTGCCGACCATGGTGGAATCCGGCTTGCCCGGCGTGGTGACGGAGACCTGGTACGGCTGGCTCGCCCCGGCGGGCGTGCCGGCGGACCGCCTCGCCATCCTGTCCCGCGCCTTCCACGCCACCCTGGCCGAGCCGGCAGTGCGGGCGCGGCTGGAGGAACAGGGCGGACGCGTGGTCAACAGCAGCCCCGCCGAATTCGCCCAGCACATCGCCCGCGAGTTCACCGCCATGGCGGAGGTGGTTCGCCGCGCCGACATGAAGCTGGAATAGGGCAGGGCGCCTTTTGCGTCATGGCCGGGCTTGTCCCGGCCATCCACGCCCGTCCGGTCGGCGCCGCGCTGCCTACCTGAACCCCATCCGCAGCGCCCCATCCACCCGGATGGTCTCGCCATTCAGATACGGGTTCTCGACGATCTGCTGCGCCGTCATCGCGTATTCGTCGGCGTCGCCCAGCCGCGCCGGGTTCGGCACGCTCGCCGCCAGGCTGGCCCGCACATTCTCCGGCAGCCGCCCCAGCATCGGCGTGTCCATGATCCCCGGCGCAATGGTGCAGACCCGAATGTTGCGGCTGGCCAGGTCCCGCGCCGCGCAAATGGTCAACCCGATGACGCCCGCCTTGCTCGCGGCATAGGGCGTCTGGCCAATCTGCCCCTCATACCCCGCAATCGAAGCGGTCATGATGCACACGCCCCGCTCGCCCTCCACCGGCTGGTTCTTCGCCATGGCGGCGGAAGCCAGCCGCACCGCGTTGAAGCTGCCGATGAGGTTGACGTTCACGATATTGGCGAAATGCGCCAGCGGCATCGGCGCGCCGTCCTTGTCCACCACGCGCTTGCTGCCGCCGATGCCGGCGCAATGCACTAAAATCGCCACGCGCCCCATCGTCTCGGCCTTGGCCACCGCGGCGGCCATGCTGTCCTCATCCGTCACATTGGCCGCGGCGAACTGCGTCCCGTGGCCCAGCCCGGCCGCCACCTCGGCGCCATTGCTGCGCTCCAGGTCGATGATCAGCACGGTCGCGCCGGCGGCAATCAGCCGCTTCGTCGTCGCCAGCCCCAGCCCGGAAGCGCCACCGGTCACGATGGCCACATTGCCCTTGATCTGCATGTCTGCGTCTTCCCCTCAGATACGTTCGATGATGGTCGCGTTGGCCATGCCACCGGCCTCGCACATGGTCTGCAAGCCGTAGCGCGCGCCGCTGCGCTCCATGGCGCCCAGCATGGTGGTCAAAATCCGCGTGCCGCTCGCCCCCAGCGGATGCCCGAGCGCAATGGCGCCACCCACCGGGTTCAGCCGATCGGCGTCGCCGCCCAACTCCTTCGCCCAGGCCAGCGGCACGGAGGCAAAGGCCTCGTTCACCTCGACATGCTCGATCTGCCCCAGCTGCATCCCCGCCTTGGCCAGCACGCGCCTGGTCGCGGGGATCGGCGCCGTCAGCATCAGCAGCGGGTCATCGCCAATCACATCAAACGCCACGAACCGCGCCCGCGCGCGCAGCCCCAGCCGCGCCGCCGCCTGCTCGCTCATGATCAGCACGGCCGAGGCGCCATCGGTGATCTGCGAGGAATTCCCCGCCGTCACCCCCCAGCTGATCTGCGGAAACCGCTCGCCCAGCGCCGCATCCTGAAACGCCGCGCGCAGCCCGGCCAGGCTCTCCACGGTCGTCTGCGGCCGAATGGTCTCGTCGCGGGACACCACGCCACCCGGCGTCAGCACCGGCACGATCTCGGCGGAAAAATCGGTCGCCGCCGCACGCTGATGGCTGCGCGCCGCATAGGCGTCCATCTCCGCCCGCCCCAGCCCCCACTTCGCCGCCACGATCTCCGCCGAAACGCCCTGGTTCACCAGCCCGGGCTGGTAGCGCGCCTTGAAGGTCTTGCCATAGGGGTCCTTGTCGATCCGGCTGCTGCCCATCGGCACGCGGGACATGCTCTCCACGCCGCCGGCGATGACGATGTCATACGCGCCCGCCATCACGCCCTGCGCGGCGAAATGCACCGCCTGCTGGCTGCTGCCGCACATCCGCTGGATCGTCGTGCTCGGCACATGGTCAGGGTAGCCCGCCGCCAGCCAACCCAGCCGCCCCGGGTTCATCGACTGCTCGCCCACCTGGCTCACGCAGCCGATGACGATGTCCTCCACGCTGCCGGGGTCCAGCCGATTGCGCTCGACCAGCGCGGTCAGCACCGCCGCCATCAAATCATTCGGATGCACGTCCGAGAGCGCCCCGCCGGCCTTGCCCCGCCCCATCGGCGTGCGCACGGCATCCACGATTACCGCATTGGCCATTGGCCGCGTTCCTTCGCTGCTTGCCGCATCCTTCCCGCCAAACCCGGCACGGGGCAAGGGCCGACGAACCCAACGGTTCGCGGCGGGCCGACGCTGCCTTCCGCACCGCGGAGACCGACGAACCCAACGGTTCGCGCTGAGTTGACGCCACGCCCACCCGCGCTACAGGCTGGCCCCAACAAGCATGGGGAAGCGACACATGGGGCATCTGGCGCGCTGGGCGGCGCAACAGCCGGACAAGACCGCGCTGCACTTCCCCGAGATCGGCCAAACCCGCAGCTATGCCGAACTGGACCGCCGCGCCAACCTGGCCGCGCAATGGCTCATCGGCCTTGGCCTGCAACCGGACGACACGGTGGCGCTGCTCTGCGACAACCGGCCCGAGTTTTTCGAAGTTGCCTTCGCCACCCGCCGCGCCGGGCTGCACTACACGCCGCTCTCCATCCACCTGCGCCCGCGCGAAATCGCCTACGTCCTGCAGGACAGCGGCGCCAAGGCGCTGATCGTCAGCGACGCCCTGGCCGAGCTGGCGCAGGACCTCATCGCCCAAGGTGCGGTCGGCGACCGGCTGCGCTTCGCCATCGGCGGCCCGGTCCCCGGCTATGAAAGCTACGAAGCCGGCCTCGCGCCGCTGCAACCCGCCCCGCTGCCGGCGCGCCCGGTCGGCCGCGTCTTCCTCTATTCCTCCGGCACCACCGGCCTGCCCAAGGGCATCCGCCGCCCGTTGATGGCCGCCGACCAGCACGCCGCCCCCGAAGCCGACATGCACTGGAAGCACTGGTACGGCTTCGACGACAGCACGGTCTATCTGTCGCCGGCACCGCTCTACCACGCCGCGCCCAACGCCTACTGCATGCGCACGCTGAACGAGGGCGGCAGCGTCGTGGTGCTGAAGAAGTTCGACGCCGCCGCCTGCCTCGCCGCCATCGAGCGTTACGGCGTCACCCACAGCCAATGGGTGCCGACCATGTTCAACCGCCTGCTGGCCTTGCCGGAAGCGGTGCGCGCGCAGCACAACCTGACGACCCACCGTTGCGCCATCCACGCCGCCGCGCCATGCCCGCAAGCGGTGAAGCGCGCGATGATCGACTGGTGGGGGCCGATCCTGAAGGAATACTACGCCGGCTCCGAAAGCGTCGGCACGACGGTGATCGACAGCGACACCTGGCTGCGCAAGCCAGGCAGCGTCGGCCGCCCGGTCAACAACGTGAAGCTGCACATCCTGGACGAAGCCGGCAACGCGCTGCCCCCGCACGAGGTCGGCCAGATCTGGTTCGAAGGTGGCCCTGCCTTCGCCTACCACAACGCCGCCGAGAAGACCGCTGCCGCCCGCAACGCCCAAGGCTGGCAAAGCCTCGGCGACCTCGGCAGCGTGGACGAGGACGGCTTCCTGTTCCTCAGCGACCGCCGCGCCGACCTGATACTTTCTGGCGGCGTCAACATTTACCCCGCCGAAATCGAAGCCGCGCTGGCGCAACACCCGAGCGTGCGCGAAGTCGCCGTCGTCGGCGTGCCGCATCCCGATTTCGGCGAGCAGGTGAAGGCGGTGGTGGTCGCGCGCGGCGAGCCTGGCGCGACGCTGGCCGAAGACCTGCGCGACTTCGCCCGCCGCGACCTGGCCGGCCCCAAGGTGCCGCGGCTGATCGAGTTCGTGGACGAGTTGCCCCGCAGCGAAGCCGGCAAGCTGCTGCGACGCATATTGAAGGAGCAGCATCGCGGCGGTTAGCCGCGTTGGAGAAAGCGTGGCGGATAGCGGCGTGGGACAGCGCGCGGCGGTTAGCCGCGTGCCCCCACCCCAACCCTCCCCCACAAGTGGGGGAGGAGGAACGCAGCTCCCTCCCCCGTACAGCCGGGGAGGGCCGGGGAGGGGGCCGCCTGGCTACCCGCCGGAAGACAACCCCAACCGCTTCACCCGCGCTTCCTCCAGGTCGATCGTCTGGGCCATGAACCGCGCATAATCCGCGCTGTTCAGATACTCGTTCGGCTGGTCCAGCCTATCCAGCGTCGCCAAATGCGCCGGGTCGAACTGCGCGCGTTTGAACCCGTCATGCAGCGCCGCCACCAGCCCCGGCTCCATCCCCGCCGGCCCGACGATCCCGTAGGGCGAGGTCACCACCATCCCCTGGTAGCCTAGCTCCAGCAGCGTCGGCACGGTGGGGAAGCGCTTCACCCGCTCCCGCGTCCAGAAGTTCAGGAAGCGCAGCGACCCCTGCTGCACCAGTTCGCCGCTGCCGGTGCCGGTGCTGGCGGCTTCGATATGCCCACCCAGCAGCGCCGGCGTCGCATCCGCCTCGCCACGGAACGGCACGTGGATCACCTCCACCTTGTCGCGCTCGGCCAGGTCCACATTGGTCAGATGCGGCGTGCCATTCGCCCCGGTATTGCCCCAGCGGATCTGCCCCGGCCGGCGCTTCATCTCCGCCACCAGGTCGGCATAGGTCTTCCACGGACTATCCGCCTTGACCAGCACGCCGAAGGTATAGCCGGTCACGTGCATGACCGGGGTGAAGTCGGTGCGCGGGTTGAAGCTCATCCGCTGCATGAAGGGCAGCCGCATGCCCGGCAGGATCATCTGCGCCAGCGTGTAGCCATCTGGCCGCGCCCGCGCCACCGCGGACATGCCCAGGACCGCGCCGCCGCCAGGACGATTCTCGATCAGCACCGTCTGCCCGAAGGCGCGCGTCGCCGCCTCGGCCAGCGACCGCATCTGCACATCCGTCGCGCCCCCGGCGGTGAAGGGAATGAGGATGGTGATCGGCTTGTCCGGAAACCGCGCTTGCGCCCGAGCGGCGAAAGGCAGCAGCGCGGGCGCAGCCAGCACGGCACGGCGAGTGAAATGCGTCATGGTCGTTCCCGGTTCTTCTGGTTCGTTCCGCAAGGCTTGGTCATCGGCGACGCAGCTGCGCCGCCTCACATCGTCACGGCAGCAACCCCAGCCGCCGGATCAGCGCCTGTTCCTGTGGCACCACCTGGCGCAGGAACGCCGCATACTCAGCGCTGTCCTTGTAATCCACGTTCATGTCGAAGCGCTCCAGCACCGCCATATGCGCCGGGTCCGCCATCGCGCTGTGGAGCGCGTCGTGCAGCGTCTTCGTCACCGCCGGGTCCATCCCGGCCGGCCCGACCAACCCATACGGCCCGCTGACCACCATGCCCTCATAGCCCAGCTCCAGCAGCGTTGGCGCGTCAGGCCATTTGCGCGTGCGCTGCGCCGTCCAGGTGTTGAGCCAGCGCGCCAACCCGTCCGTCACCATCGCGCCGCCCAGCGCCGTGGTGGCGGCGGCATCGACATGCCCGCCCAGCACCGCCTGCGCACTCTCCGCCTCGCCCCTGTACGGCACATGCAGCAGCTCGATCCCCGCGCGCTGCGCCAGCTCCAGCGCGCCCAGATGCGGCGTGCCATTGGTGCCGGCATTGCCGATGGTCAGCTTGCCCGGGTTGGCCTTCGCCTCGGCGACGAACTCGGCCCAGTTCCGCCAACGCGCATCCTGCTTGACGATCACGCCGAACAGATACCCGGTCAGGTGCACCACCGGCGTGAAGTCGCGCAGCACGTCGTAGCTGAGGCGTTGCAGGAAGGTCAGCCGTATCGCCGAGTTCGGCAACTGCGTCAGCAAATAGCCATCCGGCCGCGCCCGCGCCACCGCCGCCGGGCCGAGCGAAGACCCGGCGCCCGGCCGGTTCTCCACCAGCACCGGCTGCCCCAGCCGCTCCGTCGCCGCACTGGCCAGCGCCCGCATCACCACATCGGTACTGCCGCCGGCAACAAACGGCACGATGATGGTCACCGGCCGATCCGGAAACCGCCCTTGCGCCCGCGCCGCAAACGGCAGCACCAACGGCGCCGCCAAAACCGCCCTGCGTTGCATCACAGCGTCCGGGCGATGATCTCCTTCATCACCTCCGAACTGCCGCCATAGATCCGCCCGACCCGCGCATCCGCCCAGGCCCGCGCCACCTTGGTCTCGGTCATGTAGCCCATGCCGCCATGAATCTGCAGGCAGTCGTCCAGCACCTTGCAGTACAGCTCCGCCCCCATCAGCTTCGCCGTCGCCGCCATCTCCACGGAAAGCTCGCCCTTCAGGTGCAGCGCCAGGCAGTGGTCGGCAAAGCTGCGATACATCACCGCATTCGCCCGGCACTCCGCCAGCTTGAAGCGGTTGTGCTGCATGTCGAACACCGTGCTGTCGAACAGCTTCCGGTCCCGCGCCCAGGCCACGGTTTCCTCGATCGCCACTTCCATGCCGGTCGCTGCCCGCATGGCGATGATCAACCGCTCCTGCGGCAGGTTCGAGATCAGGTAGTTGAACCCCTTGCCTTCCTCGCCCAGCAGGTTGGCGCGCGGCACCCGCACATCCTGGAAGAACAACTCACTGGTGTCCTGCGCATGCAGCCCCAGCTTCTCCAGGTTTTTCCCCTTGGCGAACCCCGGCGTGCCCTCCTCCACGCACACCAGGGAAATGCCCTTGCGGCCGGCGGCGGGGTCGGTCTTGCAGCACAGAATCACCAGGTGCGCGTTCTGCCCATTGGTGATGTAGGTCTTGCTGCCATTGATGACGTAGTCATCGCCATCCTTCTCGGCCCGCGTCCGCATCGCCTTCAGGTCGCTGCCCATGCCCGGCTCGGTCATCGCGATGGCGGTGATCATCTCGCCGCGCGCCATCTTCGGCAGCCATTCGCGCTTCTTCGCTTCCGTCGCGTAGCTGAGGATATACGGCGCGGTGATGTCGTTATGCAGCGAGAAGCCAACGCCGCTGGCCTGCACCCGCCCGGTCTCCTCGATCAGCACCGTCGAGAAGCCGAAATCCGCACCGGCGCCGCCATATTCCTCGGGCATCGAAAGACACAGCAACCCGGCCTCGCCGGCCGCCAGCCAGACCTCGCGCGGGACAATCCCGTCCTTCTCCCACTGCCGATGATACGGCACCACATGCTTCTCGAAGAAGCCGCGCACCGTGGCGCGGAACGCCTCGTGCTCCTCGGTCAGCACCGTCCGCGGCGGAAAGGCCGGCAACTTTTCCATCTCACTTCACCCCGCTGATGCTGGCGATCTCGGCGGCGCTGAACCCCAGCGCGCCCAACACGTCCCGCGTATGCTCGCCGCGCGTCGGCGGTGGCAGCGCCGCTTCACCTGGGGTGGCACTGAAGCGCGGCGCCGGCGCCGATTGCAGCACGCCGTCCCGCTCGATGAAGGTCTGTCGCGCGACGTTGTGCGGATGCACGGGCGCCTCGGCCATGCTCAGCACCGGCGCGACGCAGGCATCGCTGCCATCGAACAGCGCCGCCCAATGGTCGCGCGGCTGGCTGGCGAATACCTCGGTCAACCGGGCCTTCAACGCCGGCCAGGCCGCCGGCTGCATGCGGTCCTTATGCTCGGCCGCATCAATCCCCAGCTTCTCCAGCATCAACGCGAAGAACTGCGGCTCAATCGGCCCCACCGCGACAAAGCCGCCATCGGCACAGGTATAGGTGTCGTACCAGGGCGCCGCGCCATCCAGCATGTTGCTCTCGCGCTCAGCCTGCCACCGCCCGCGCGCCATCATGCCGTAGATCGGCGCCATCAGCAGCGCGGCGCCATCGGTCATGGCGGCGTCCACCACCTGGCCCTTGCCCGTGGAACGCGCACTCAGAATGGCCGCCAACAACCCAACCGCCAGCAGCATCCCGCCGCCGCCATAATCGCCCACCAGGTTCAGCGGTGGGGCAGGGCGCTCGCCCTTGCGGCCCATGGCATGCAGCGCCCCGGTCAGCGCGATGTAGTTCATGTCGTGCCCAGCGGCCTGCGCCAGCGGGCCTTCCTGGCCCCAGCCGGTCATCCGCCCATAGGCAAGGCGTGGATTGCGCCCCAGCACCACCTCCGGCCCCAGCCCCAGCCGCTCCATCACGCCGGGCCGAAACCCCTCGATGAGAGCATCCGCGCCTTCCAGCAGCCGCAGCGCCGCCTCAACCGCGCCCGGCGCCTTCAAATCCAGGGTCACGCTCTGCCGCCCGCGCAGAATGGGGTCGCGCCGATCCATCGGCGGCCCGTCCGGCCGGTCCAGCCGCACCACCTCGGCGCCCATATCCGCCAGCACCATGGCGCAGAACGGCCCGGGGCCAATGCCCGCGAACTCGATGACCCGAATGCCGCTCAGCGGTCCCATGGGCGTCTCCCTTTCCGCCCAGCCTATACCGTGGCGCCGTTGGGCAGAAGCACTCACCGCCCGGGCTTTTCCGGCGCGGGACCGATTCACCGCCGCCGCCGCAAGCGCCGCCGACGCACCGGCTCCCGCCGATTTGACAGGCCCGCCGCCCTATCGGACCTTCGGCCCCGAACGGGCCTGGTCGGCCAGGGCGTCTCGCCGTGGCCGTGAATCAGCCCTGCAAACGAAACCGGTCGCCCAGCGGCCTGGCGTCCATCGGAGCGAAACATGTCCCGCCACACCGCCGCCCACTACTTCCTCGAAGGCCTGGTGGAGAGCGGCATCGAATACCTGTTCTGCAACCTCGGCACCGACCACGTCTCCATCATCGAGGAGATCGCCCGCTGGGACCAGACCAACCGCCCGCGCCCGCCGGTCATCACCGCCCCGCATGAGGTCGTCGCCGTCCACATGGCCGGCGGCTACGCCATCATGACTGGCCGTGGCCAGGCCGTGCTGGTGCATGTGGATGCCGGCACCGCCAACGCCGCCATGGGCATGCACAACCTCTGCCGCGGCCGCGTCCCGGTCTTCCTGATGGCGGGCCGCGCGCCCTTCACCACGCGCGGCGAAATGGTTGGCAGCCGCGACACCTATGTCCACTTCATCCAGGACCCCTACGACATCGCCAGCATCGTGCGGCCCTACACCAAGTGGGAATACTGCCTGCCCAACGGCATCGTCGCCAAGGAACTGCTGGCCCGCGGCACCGCCATGATGATGAGCGAGCCGACCGGCCCGGTCTTCATGTCGCTGCCGCGCGAAACCCTGGCCGAGGAAATCGAGGAAGAAAAGATCCGCAGCTACCCGCCGTCCCGCTACGGCGCGGTGCTGGCCGGCGGCGCCGGGCCGGAAGTGGTGGCCAGGATCGCCGCCGAGATCATGGCCGCCGACAACCCCGTGGCCTTCTGCGGCTATACCGGCCGCAAGCCGGAAGCGGTTGCCGCGCTGGCGGACCTGGCCATGCTGGCCGGCCTGCGCGTCGTCTCCCACTACCCGGTGTACATGAACTTCCCCGCCGACCACCCCGCCTTCGCTGGCTTCGAGCCCGGCGGCCTGCTGAAGGAATGCGACCTCGGCCTGCTGCTGGACGTGGACGTCCCCTGGGTGCCCACCACCCACCCGCACAACGAAAACACCTTCTTCATCCATGTCGATGTGGATGCCGCCAAGCGCGACCTGCCGATCTGGAACTTCCCCGGCGACATCCGCGTCCAGGGCGACTGCGCCATCGTGCTCGGCCAGGTCGCCGCCGCCATCCGCGGCATGAGCGACGACGCCTACCGCGCCAAGGTCGCCGCCCGCATCGCCAGCTGGGATGCCCCCCGCACCGCCCGCCAGCGCAAGCTGGACGGCTTGGCGGAACAGGCCGGCGCCGCCGATACCATCTCGGTGCCCTACCTGATGGCGGAACTGAACAAGCAACTCCGGCCGGAAGACATCGTCGTCAACGAAGCCATCCGCAACGGCGGCCATGTGCAGGACTTCATCACCCGCACCCTGCCGCAGACCTATATCGGCTTCGCCGGTGGCGGCCTCGGCTTCTCCGGCGGCATGGCGCTGGGCGTGAAGCTGGCGCGGCCGGAAAACCGCGTGCTGCAGATCGTCGGCGACGGCAGCTATCACTTCGGCAGCCCCGACGCGGTCTACAGCGTAGCGCAGATGCACGGCCTGCCGATCTTCACCATCGTGCTGGACAACCGCGGCTGGGGCGCGGTGAAATCCGCCGTCAACCGCGTCTATCCCGGCGGCGAGGCCAGCAAGACCGACGCCTTCTTCAGTCGCCTGGACAAGAACGCGGATATCCGCCGCTTCGAGGATGTGGGCAAGGCGTTCGGCGCTTACGGCGAACGCGTGACCGAACCGGCGGATGTGGCCGCCGCCCTGGCCCGCTGCCTGGAGCGGGTGGAAGCCGGCCAGGCCGCGGTGCTGACCGTGCGCGTCACGCCGATCTGACCGCCATGCCGCAGTACCAGGGCTCCTGCCACTGCGGCACGGTCCGCTTCACCCTGCGGGCCGAGCTGGTGGAGCTGACCACCTGCGACTGCTCGCTCTGCGTGAAGAAGAACGCCCTGATGACCAAGGTGCATGAAACCGCCCTGGTCATCACCGCCGGCGAGGACGCCCTCTCGCTGTACCAATGGAATACGCGGCGGGCGAAGCACTGGTTCTGCTCGCGCTGCGGCATCTACACCTTCCACCGCAAGCGGGCGCAGCCGGACCACTACGGCGTCAACATCCACTGCCTGGACGGCTTCGACATGGCCAGCCTGCCGGTCCGCGCCACCGAGGGGCTGAACATGAGCGTGACCGACCCCGAGGCCCGGCCGGAATGGCCGGGGCCGCGCGAAGCAGGCTGATCCACGGCTTCACGGCCGGCGGCGATCCTGCCTCGGCCGCGCGTGCCGCTACTCTATCCGCACGCCCGTCTCGCGGATGATCCGCGCATACCGCGCCCCATCCTGCCGCACCGTCGCGCGCAGCTGCTCGGGCGTGCCCGGGTCCGGCACCTGGCCGATCCGCCGCAGCGCTTCCTGCGCCGCCGGCGTCGCCAGCCAGGCCACGGTCTCGGCGTTCAGCCGCCGCACCACCGCCGCCGGCACGCCGGCCGGCGCGAACAGCCCGAACCACACCCCGGCGTCGAAGCCCTCGATCCCCGTGGTCTCCGCCACCGTCGGCAAATCCGGGAAGAAGCTGCTGCGCTCCGGCACCGCCGCGGCAATGGCCTTCACCGTGCCGGCCTGCAAGGCGCCGCCCACCACGGTCAAATCCGCCATCATCACCTGGATGCGCCCGCCCAGCATGTCGTTCAGCACCTGCACGTAGCTGCGGTACGGCACATGCACCAGGTCCAGCTTGTGGGTCAGCTTCAGCAACTCCATGCCCAGGTTGCCGGAGGTGCCGTTGCCGTTGCTGCCATAGCTCAGCCTGCCCGGCTCCCGCCGCGCCAGCGCCATCAGCTCCGCCATGTTGTTCGCCGGAAACGCCGCCGGCACCACCACGAAGAACGGCGCGCGGCTCACCATCCCCACCGTGGCGAAGTCGCGTTCCGGCTGATAGGGCGGGTTGGCCACCAGCAGCGGCACGCTGGCCATGGTCGAGTTGGAGCAGAACAGAAACGTATAACCATCCGGCGCGCTCTTCGCCGCGGCATCGGCGGCAATCACGGTATTGCCGCCCGGCCGGTTGTCGATGACGAACGGCGCCCCCAGTACCCGCCCAAGATGCTCGCTGAGCAGCCGCGCCGGCACATCGGCGGCGCCACCAGGCGGAAACGGCACCAGCAGTTTTACGGGACGCGCCGGCCACTCGCCCTGGGCCAAGGCCGGCGTGGCAAGGCAGGCGGCCAGCGCCGCGCGACGCGAAATTCCAGTCATCGATCCCCCCAGGGCTGCTCTTATGGCAGCACGGCTTGCAGGCTGGTCCTTACCACAATGGCGCCGGGGCCGGGGGCATTCAACGCTTCCGCCAGCTTCGGCAATTCGCTGTTGTCATGCACGGTGGTGATCGGCGCGCGGAACGCCGCCGCCCAGGCCGCCATGTCCGGATTCACCAGCGTCGTCCCGCTCACGCGGCCCGGATGCGCCTTTTCCTGATGGATGCGGATGCTGGCATAGCTGCCGTTATCCGACAGCAGCATCTTCATATTCGCCCCGCGCGCCACGCCGACGGCGAACTCGCCACCGGTCATCAACGCCCCGCCATCGCCGACACAGCCAATGACCTGCCGCCCCGGGCAGCGCAGGCTGGCCGCCACCGCCGCCGGCATGCCAAACCCCATCGCGCCGGAAATCGGCACCAGCAAGCGCTGCCCCGGCCGCCACGCCACCTTGCGGTAGAACGGCGCGCCAAAGGTCCCGGCATCCAAGGTCACGATGGCATCCGGCGCCACCGTCGCCTCCACCAGCTTGGCCACCTCGGCAAAGGCCACGCCATCCGGCAGCTCCCGCGGCTTCACGCCGCAATCGGCCACATGCAGCGCCCGCAACGAAGCGCACCAGCCTGAGCGCCCGGCCGGCGCCGCCGGCTTCTCGGCGCGCATCGCCGCCAGCAGCGCCCGCGCGTCCACGTTCAGCGCCAGCTCCGCCGGGAACAGCCAACCAAGGAAGCGCGGGTCGGCGCAGACATGCACCAGCCGCTGCCCGGCCGCGGGCCAGGTCCAGCCCTGCGTGGTGATATCCGTCAGCCGCGTCCCCAGCGCCACCACCAGGTCGGCCTCGGCGAAGGCGGCGCGCTGCGCATCCGGGTTCCGCAGGCCCAGGTCGCCGGCGTAGAGCGCATGGGTGTTGTCGAACAGATCCTGCCGCCGGAAGCTCACCGCCATCGGCAATTCCCAGGCTTCGGCAAAGGCCGCCAGCGCGGCGCGGCCATCCAGCCCGCCCGGCGTATCCAGCCCATGCCCGGCGAGCAAAATCGGCCGCTCGGCGGCACGCAGCATCGCCGCCAGCCGGGCGACATCCTCGGGCATCGGCGGTGCGGAACGCGGCAGGGTCGCCGCCAGCATCGGCGCGGTGCACTCCTCGGCCAGGATGTCCTCGGGCAGCGACAGCACCACCGGCCCCGGGACCCCGCCCATCGCCATGGCATAGGCCCGCGCGATCAGCTCCGGCACCTGGCTGGCGTCGGTCGCCTCGCCCACCCACTTGGCCACGCCGCGGAACATATTGGCGTAGTCGATTTCCTGGAACGCGTTGCGCCGCAGGTCGCGCTTTTCCACCTGGCCGATCAGCAGGATCAGCGGCACCGCATCCTGTTCGGCGGTATGTACGGCAATGCTGGCGTTGCAGGCGCCGGGACCACGCGAGACCAGTACCACGCCGGGCCGCCCGGTCAGCTTGGCATCCGCCACCGCCATGAAGCCGGCACCGCCTTCGGTGCGGCAGGTCACCAGGTCCAGCCGGTTATGCGCGTGCAGCGCATCCAGCAGCGCGATGTAGCTCTCCCCCGGCACGCAGAAGGCGCGATCCACGCCCTGCTGCGCCAGGAACTCCACGATCATCTCGGCGGCTGTCGGCATGCGGCACGTTCTCCCTCTCGGGAATGGGTAGCGCCACCCGCGCCTGCCGCCAAGGGTCAGCGCCAAGGCGCCGCGGCGCCGTCCTAGCGCAGGTAAACGCCCACCTGCGGATCGATCGAGACAACCTGCACGCCATCGGCTTCCACATGGGTGCGGATATGCGCCACGCGGCGGTCGGAGACGGCGCGGCGCCAGGTGCAGTCATAGCCGGTGTAGCGCGCGGGCTCGGGCAGGCAGCTGAAGCCGGCGCGTTCCAGCCGGGCCAGCAGCGACACCAGGCTGGTGCCGGCGGGGTGCTGCATGTTCAGGTCGCGGGTCAGTGCCTCGGTGCCCAGTCGCGAACCCAGGCTGATATAGCGCTCGAACTGGCTCGGGCCGTTGGAGGTGCCGGTGGCGCCACCGATCCAGGCCATGCTGGCCACTGAGCCGAATACCAGCGTGCCGGCCATCAGCGCGAAGCGCGCGGTCTGGAAGCCATCTTTGGAGAAGATCATCGAATGCATCCTTGGAAGGGGGGAGGAGGCTCAGCCGCCGCTCTGGGCGACAGCCAGCGCCGCCGTGGCGGTGCGGCCCATAGCGAAGACCGGCACTGGCGCGGTAACGGTGGTCAGCACCGTGCCGTTGGTGACGATGCGTACCTGCAACTCGGCCACGCGGTCGAACAGCATGTGGCGGCGATAGGTGCAGTCATAGGCACCGGGCTCGCGCAGGTTGGCGTCGCACTGGAAGCCGCCGTGCTGCATCCACGCCAGCAGCGAGCTGGCGTTGGCGCCCTGCGCCTGCCTGGTCATCAGGTCCCGCCGCAGCGCGCCCAGTGCGTCGTCCTGGCGCAGATAGTCATTGAACTGCGGCCGCGGCGGCTGTGGCGCGGGCTGGTGCGCGGTGACCGCATAGGCGGACACGGCGGTGAACAGCAGGCCCATGGAAGCACCGGCCATGAGGCAGGTGCGGACGGTATCGGCGTAGCGCTTGACGGTCATGTTTGCTCTCCTCACGGGAAACTCTGGTGAGGAAGAGATAACCTGGGGTTGCGAAAAACACCCGTCGTGACCTGTCGCGTGTTGTCTCTGCACAACCGCTGCGTGCGCCCGACGCAAGTGGCAGAAGCCAGCTTATGCCTGGGTTAGCGGGCGACATCCTGCAGGGTGAAGCCGACGCTCAACGACATCAACCGGTCACTTGTCGCCCAAATTGCAACCAGAGCGCGCAATTGCCGATGTTCGCGGGCCTGCAACCTGGCCGTGCATTCCAGCGTACCCAGGGCGCCGGGCGCCGGCCCGCAGCGCAGCCCCTGCGCCTCCAGCCGCTGCACCAGCGGTTGCACGGCAGTACCGGGCGGAAACCCCGCCAGCAGGTCGCGCTGCATCGCCTCGGCACCCGCGGGCACGCCCAGCCGGGCATAGCCCTCCAGCGGCCCCTTCGCCGCCGGCTCATGCACTGCCCAGGTGCCCAGGCCCAGCAGTGCCAGCAGCGCGCCGCCGACCACCGCCGCCTTGCGCATGGTCCCCGGCTCCCAGCCCACGCCGCGCACGGGTCCGCCGCTGGGCACCCCCTTGGGCACCCCCTTGGGCGCAGCCATCAGCCGCGGTTGCGCCGAATGAGCCGCCCCGGCGCGGCGCCGGTCATGCCGGTGGCGCCGACATAGGTGGCCACCCCATTGGTCCAGACCTGCTCGATCCCCTGGCTCGGGATGGTCGGCTGGTCGAACGTCGCGCGGTCCACCACCGTATGCGGGTCGAACAGCACCAGGTCGGCAAACGCCCCGGTGCGGATGACGCCACGATCCACCATGCCGAACAGCTCGGCGGTGCGCCCGGTCATCTTGTGGACGGCGGTCTCCAGGTCGAACAACCCGAGATGCCTGCTGTAGTACCCCAGCACGCGCGGGAAGGTGCCCCACAGCCGCGGATGCGGATGCACGTCATGCGGAATGCCGTCCGACCCGATGATGCTCATCGGATGCGCCATGATCCGGCGGACATCATCCTCCTCCATCTGGAAGGTGATGGCGCCGGCCGGCAGCAGCTTCTCCGCCGCCGAGACCGGGTCCATGTTCCAGCCACGGGCGATATCCGCCAGGTCCTTGCCCGTCATCTCCGGATGCGGCACCGACCAGCTGACGATCACGCGCAGCCCCTCGCGCAGCCGGTCCGGCATCAGCACCGTGGAGCCCGCGGGATAGGGATACACGTCGAACGCAATCTCCTGCGTCCGATTGATCGCCTCCATCAGCGCCAGCGTCTGCACGCTGCGGCCGTAATTCTCGGGCAGCGAGCACTTGTGGTGGCTGACATGCACCTGCACGCCCAACCGCGCGCCGATCTTCGCCGTCTCCTCGATGCTCGCGCAGACGCGGTCGGCTTCATCGCGCATATGCGTGGCGTACAGCCCGCCTGCGGCCGTCAGTGGTTCGGCGACGGCGATAACCTCCTCGGTCGTCGCATGCATGTTGGGCTTGTAGTACAGGCCGGTCGAAAATCCGCTGGCCCCCGCCGCCAGGCTCTCCGCCACGTATTGCCGCATCCGCGCAATCTCATGGTCCTTCGCGCCGCGCGTCAGGCAGTCATCGCCCATCACGATGGCGCGCAGCGTCTGATGCCCGACAAACGCATAGGTATTCACCGGGGAAGGCGTCTTCCGCAGCGCCTCGGCATATTCGCCGAAATGCTCGTAGCGGAAGCCCTCCTGGTCGCCCACCAGGTCCAGCGGCGGCGGCGGCCGCTTGCTGAAGGTGCCCGGCGACAGGCTGACGCCGCAATTGCCGACCACCACGCTGGTGACGCCCTGCGACGACTTGCAGCACAGGCACTGCACGCCCATCAGCACGGCGCGGTCGTCATGCGTGTGGCTGTCGATGAACCCCGGCGCGAGCGCCTTGCCAGTGGCGATGATTTCCTTGTCCGCGGAAGCCCCGCCAAGGTCGCCCACGCCGACGATGCGCTCGCCGGTGACCCCGACATCGCCGGTGAAGCGCGGGTTGCCGGTGCCATCCAGGATGGTCGCGTCGCGGATGATCAGGTCACAACGGAGGGCCATCTCAGACGTCCACCCCATAGACCGCCTTGGCGTTGGCGGCCGTTACCAACCCATCCGCCACGTCCTGCTTCACCAGCTCCGGGTCGCGCGCCTTCGGGTCGCCCATGCCGCCGCCGCCCGGCAATTGCAGCACCAGGCGCCGGCCCTTCGGCACAATCTGGAACCCCTTGGTCCGCAGCACCGTCCCATTCGCGTCGTTCAGCCCAACCCAACCGGCCGCGCCGCTCTCGCCGCCCTCGCGCCCCTTCGGCGGGTTCGCCACCCGGTCGAAAATCGCGTTTACCGCAAACTCCGCCTCGTTCTTGCAGCCCACAACCATGGTCTGCCCGAACCCACCGCGCGTCCGCCCGGCGCCGGCGCTGTCCGGCCGCAACTGCTTCTCCCAGAAGATCACGCTGGCCACGTTCTCGGTCGCCTCCACCGGCATGGTCCGCACGCCCGACGGAAAGGCGATGCCGCTCAGCCCATCCTTCCCCGGCCGCGCGCCCGTGCCGCCGGAGTTGAAGGTGATGACCTCGAAATCCTCGACCTCCGCATGCTGCCCGCTGACCTGCGCGCCACCACGCAGCGGCGGGTTCCACAAACACGAAGACCCCTCGGCATTCACCCGCCCCGGCACCGCCTGGTGCAGGCAGCCCATCATCAAATCCGGCAGCAACTGCCCCACCACATGCCGCACGCTCACCGGATACGGCCGCGGTGTGTTCAGGATGCAGTCATCCGGAATCTCCATCACGAAGGGCGCCAGCGAAGCCCAGTTGTTCGGAATCTCCGGCGCCACCACGCACTTGATGCCGAAGCAGGAATACGCCCGGCAATACGCCGCCGGCACGTTGATGCCGCGCTGCGAGAAGCCCGACGTCCCCGCATAATCCACCACGATCTTATCCGCGTGGATCGTCATCGCCGCCTTCAGCGTCACCGGCGCTTCATAGCCGTCCGAGACGATCTGCGCCGAATACGTGCCCTTCGGCAGCTTCTCGATTTCCGCCAGCGTCGCCTTCAGCGAACTCTCGAAAATGTACGCCGCCAGCGGATCGATCGAGTCCATCTTGAACTCGTCCATCATTTCTACGAGTCGCTTGGCCCCCGCATCATTGCAGGCACACAGCGAGTAGATATCGCCTTCCAGCTCAATCGGCGTGCGGCTGCCGACGCGGATGAAGTCGAAGAAGGTCTCGTTCGGCACGCCCTTGTCGAAGCATTTGACGATGGGGATATACAGCCCCTCCTCGAACACGCTCCGCCCTTCCGGCCCCATGCCCAAGCCGCCGATATCGATGATATGCGCGGTATTGGCGAAGATCCCGACGCACTTGCCATTGCGGAAGGCCGGCGTCACCACCGTCAGGTCGTGCAGGTGCCCCGTGCCCAGCCAAGGGTCGTTGGTGATGTAGTGATCACCCGGCTGCATCCCCGCGACGGGGAACTTCTTCAGGAAGTGCCCGACGCTCTCCATCATGCTGTTCACATGCCCGGGCGTCCCGGTCACGGCCTGCGCCAGCATCCGCGCATCCAGGTCAAAGATGCCCGCCGAGAGATCGCCAGCCTCGCGCACCGTGGTGCTGAAGGCGGTGCGGATCATCGTCTGCGCCTGCTCCTCCACCACCGCGATCAGGCGGTTCCATTGGATCTGGCGCTGAATGGTTTCCAGTGCGTTGCTCATGCCACCCGCTCCAGTTCCAAGTAACCCAACCCATCCATCCGGCACGTCCAGCCGGCGCCGACCAGCGTGCTGGTCTCCTCCTCGGCCACGATGCACGGCCCCTGCACCATGCAGCCCGGCACCATCTCCAGCCGGTCATACACCGCCCAGGCGCTGCGCTCGCCCGTGCTGGTATCCAGCACCTGGTGATGCCGGATCGGCGCCGGCGCCGGCGCATCCGCCACGTTCGCCACCGGATCGACACCCGGCACCACGGTGGCCACCGTCACGGCGAAGCTCATGATCTCGACATCGCTGCCCGGCACCGGCCGGTCATAGAAGCGCGAATACTCGGTATCATACGCCGCGCGGATCACCGCGACATCCGCCTCGGCCAAATCCCGCGCCGGCAGGAAGACGGCAATCTCATGCCCCTGGCCCACGTACCGCATGAAGGCGATGCGCGTCTGCGTCGTCGGAGCATCAAACGCCGCCTTGGCGACAACGCCAGCCGCCTCGTTCGCCATGCCCGCCAGCAGCGCATTCACCGCCAGCACGTTGAAGGTTGCGAAGCGCTGGTACAGCGACTTCACCACCTCATACGCCACCGGCGCCCGCAAGAACCCAATGGCGCTGCCAACACCCGCGCCCGAAGGCACCAGCATCCGGTTCACGCCGATCTTCTCGGCCACGCGGTAGCCATGCACCGGCCCACCGCCACCAAAGGCGATGATGGTCCGCCCGTCATACCCCTTGCCGCTCTCGATGGCATGGACACGCGCCGCATTGGCCATGTTCTCATCGACCATTTCGACAACGCCCAAGCCCGCCATATCCGGCGCCAGCCCCAGCTTCTCGCCAACCGCCGCGCCCAGCGCCGCCAGCGCTTCCTTCGGGTGCAGCTTCAGCGCGCCACCAGCGAACAGTTCCGGGTCGTAGCGCCCCAGCGCCAGGTTCGCATCCGTCACCGCCGGGCGGGTGCCGCCGCGGCCATAGCAAGCCGGCCCGGGCGAGGCGCCGGCACTCTCCGGCCCCACCTGAATCCGCCCCATCGAATCAACCTGCGCCAGCGACCCGCCGCCGGCGCCGATCTCCACCATCTCGATGACCGGTATCCGCAACGGCAACCCGCTGCCCTTCTTGAACCGCCCGACGCGCGCGACCTCAAACGTGCGGCTGGCCTGCGGCTGGAACTCGTCGATCAGGCAGATCTTCGCGGTGGTCCCGCCCATGTCGAAGGACAGCACCTGCCGCAGCCCGCGCTGCTTCGCCACATGCGCCGAGAAGATCGCGCCACCCGCCGGCCCACTCTCCACCAGCCGAATGGGGAAGCGCGCCGCCGTCTCCAGCGTGGTCAGCCCACCGCCCGACAGCATCATGAACAGCGGGCAGGCCACGCCGGCCTGGCGCAGCCCGGTCTCCAGCCGCCCAAGATAGCTCGCCATCATCGGCTGCACGTAAGCGTTGGCAACGGTGGTGGAAAACCGCTCCCACTCCCGCATTTCCGGCGAGACTTCGGACGACAGCGAAATCGGCACCGCCGGCCACAACTGCCGGACGATCGCCGCTGCCTGCCGCTCATGCGCCGGATTGACGAAGGAATGCAGGAAGCCGATGGCCACGGCCTCGATCCCCTCCCGCATCATGAACTCAACCTGCTTCGCCACCGCGGCTTCATCCAGCGGCAGCAGCACCTTGCCGGTATTGTCCAACCGTTCCTGCACCGGCAGGCGCCAGCGCCGCGGCACCAGCGGCTGCGCCAACTCGATGTTCAGGTCGTACTGGTCGTAGCGGCTCTCATTGCCCAGGGCGAGAACGTCGCGGAACCCTTCGGTGGTCAACAGCGCGGTCTTGGCGCCCTTGCGTTCGATGACGGCATTGGTCGCCAGCGTCGTGCCATGAATGACCAGCAGCAGATCGGTGGCGGTCAGCCCGGCCCGCGCCAGCACCACCTTCACACCCTCCAGCACGCCTTCCTCCGGCGCATGCGGCGTGGTCAGCACCTTGGCAGTCCAACGCTGATCGCCCTGCTCAATCGCCAGGTCGGTGAAGGTACCGCCGATATCAACGGCCAGACGAGCGCTCACGCCGACATCTCCGCGGCCCAACGCTGCGCCACGGCGCACGCCTTCGCAAAATCTTCCATCCGCATCGCTTCCTTCGGGTTGTGGCTGCCGTTCTGGTTCCTGACAAACAACATGCCAGCGGGAACCCCGGCCTGGGCGAAGGCGACCGCGTCGTGCCCCCCGCCGCTCGCCATCGTGTGAAAAGGTATGTCCAGCGCCATCGCCGCGCGCTTCAGGCCGTCCTGCACGCCGGCATCCATCAGGCTGGCCGGGCTGCCGGATTGTGCGCCCAGTTCAAACCTTACGCCGCGCCGTGCCTCAATCTCCGGCACCTTGTCGTACAGCACCTCCCAGATGGCATCGATGCTGTGCAGGTTCACGCTGCGCACATCCAGCTGGAAGGTCGCCTCGCCGGCCACCTTGGTGAAGCCGGCCTCCGCCGTGGTGCCCATGGTGCAGAAGGTGACGACCAACTGCTGCCCCTGCGCATCCAGCCGGCACCAGGCGTCATCCAGCGCCACTGCCAGGTCGGCCAGCGCAATCGCCGCATCCCGCCTGTACTTCCGCGGCGTCCCACCGGAATGGTTGTACTCGCCCAGCACCCGCCCGGTGCGCAGCCGCCGGCTGCCGGGAATGCCGGTGACGATCCCAATCGGAATCTCGTCGCTGTCGAGCACCGGCCCCTGCTCGATATGCACTTCCAGATACGCCGCGACGTTGTGCGGCCCCAACACCTTGTCGCCACGCCGGGCGAACGCGGGCTGGAAGCCCTCCTCGGTCATGTGGTCCGCCAACGAGCGCCCACTGTCCAGCCGCCGGATATCCAGCTCCTCCGCCCGCAACGCCCCCAGCGCGCCGCGAGACCCCGGAAAACTGGTCGGAAACCACGCCCCGGCCTCCTCCGCCCGCGTCACCATCACGCCGACATCGCGCTTAGGCTGCCAGCCGGCCTGCTTCATCCCCGCCACCGCCGCCAGCCCCGCCAGCACGCCAGCGGCGCCGTCGAAGTTGCCGCCATTCACCACGCTGTCCAGATGGCTGCCGATCAGCACCCGCTTCGCGCCACGGTCCGTCCCCGGCAGCGTGCAGTACAGGTTGCCGATCGGGTCGGCCGCCGTCTCCAGCCCCAGCTTCTCGGCCGCGTCCTTGACCAGCGCATGCGCCATCCGCTCGCCCGGCCCATAGGCCTCTCGCGTAATCCCCACGCCGTCGAAACTGCGCGCCCGCAAGTCGTCGAACAACCGCTCGGCCAGTGCCACGTCGGGGGTAAGGTTGGGCAACATCACTCTTCACTCCGAGAAAGGCGGCACGACCTTGCCGCGCCGCCGCGAAGCCCCAGCGCAAGCCCAGGGCCAAATGGCGGGCCACATGCAAGGCCCCCCGCGAAGACGCCACGCGCCTCCACGGGAAAGCCCGCGGCCCCGCGCCGCCGTTTCGTCCGAAGCTAGACCATGCCCCGCACGCGCCCGCCATCGATGCGGATCATGCTGCCGGTGACATAGCTGCCGGTATCGCCCGCCAGGAAAGCCCCCATCGGCCCATACTCCGAAGGCATCCCGTACCGCTTCGCCGGAATCTCCTTCGCCGCATCGGCCAGCACCTGCTCCACCGAAATCCCCTTCGCCGCGGCATTCTTCGCCGAGGTCTCGGTCGTCCGGTCGGTCAGGATGCTCCCTGGCGCCAGCACGTTCACCGTGACCCCATCCTCGGCCACTTCGCCGGACACGGTCTTCACCCAGGCCCAAACGCTCGCCCGCAGCGTATTCGACAGCGCCAGGTACGAAATCGGGTGCTGCATGCCCGTGCTGCCGACCACGATGATCCGCCCGAACTTCTGCGCCCGCATCGCCGGCAGCGCCAGGTTCGCCATCCGCAGCGGCGAGACGACGATGCTGGTGAACCAGGTCACCAGGTCGCTCTCCTTCATCTGCGTCGCGGTGCAGGGCGGCGGCCCGCCATGGTTCAGCACCAGGATATCGACGCCACCCATCGCCTTCACGGCCGCATCGTACAGCCGGTTCATGTCATCCGGCACCGCCACGTCGCCCGGAAAGCCGACCGCGCTGGCCGCACCCGCCGTCTTCAACTGCGCCGCCGCGGCATCCAGCCGGCCCTGGTCGCGCCCGCTGATCACCAGATGCGCGCCCTCAGCCGCCAGCGAATCGGCAATGCTGCGCCCCAGCCCCTTGGTCCCGCCCATCACCAGGGCGCGCCGCCCCTTCAAACCCAAATCCATTGCCTGCGTCTCCGTTACCCGTGGCCGCGAACCGTGCCCCCGCCGGCCCACCCTGGCAAGCCGCCCGCCCCGGCGGTATCACTGCGGCAACCCAGAGGAAGCGTCCCCATGTCTGCACCGGCGTCCAAGCCCACCCTCCTCATCACCCGCCGTCTGCCTGCCGCCGTCCAGGCCCGCGCGAGCCGCGACTACGACGCCCAGCTCAACCAGCCCGACGACCTCTGGGCGCTGGACGCCGCCGAGATCGCCCGCCGCGCCACCGCCAGCAACGCCAGCGCCATCCTCTGCGCCGCCGGCGACGCCATGAACGCCGCCTGCATCGCCGCCCTGCCGGCAAGCGTGAAGCTGATCGCCACCTTCAGCGTCGGCACCGACCACATCGATCTCGCGGCGGCGCGCGCAAAAAACATCCCCGTCGCCAACACGCCGGATGTCCTCAGCTTCGCCACCGCCGAGATCGCCTTCACCCTCATGCTCATGGCCGCCCGCCGCGCCGGGGAGGGCGAGCGCCTGCTCCGCGCCGGCAACTGGGGCGGCTGGGCGCCGACGCAGCTGATGGGCGTGACGCTGGAAGGCAAGAAGCTCGGCATCCTCGGCATGGGCCGCATCGGCCGCGAACTGGCCAAGATGGCGCGCGGCTTCAGCATGGAAGTCCACTACCGCAACCGCTCGCGCCTTTCCGCCAGCGAGGAAGCCGGCGCGACCTTCCACGCCGAGGATTCCAGCTTCCTGGCCGGGATCGACGTGCTGAGCATGCACATCCCCGGCGGCGCGGCGACGCGCCACTGGCTGAACGCGGAACGGCTCGGCCTGCTGAAGCGCGGCGCCATCGTGGTCAACACCGGTCGCGGCACCACGGTGGACGACGCGGCGCTGGTGGCGGCGCTGCAGTCCGGCCAGGTGCTGGCCGCCGGCCTGGACGTGTACGACGGCGAACCGCGCGTCTTCCCGGGCTACCTGGGCCTGGAGAACGTGGCCCTGCTGCCGCATCTGGGCAGCGGCGCGGTGGAGACGCGGGACGCGATGGGGTTCCGCGCGTTGGATAGCGTGGATGCGGTGGTGTTGCGGGGGGAAGTGGCGCCTTGGGGGGTTTAAACCGCCGTTCTTGACACCCAGCTAACGTCAGAAGGCTGGAGCGCAACAATGACGATATTCGAGTTAGTTAAGAACACGCTTGATATATTGTATGCGGAAGCGAAGTCTTAGTATCAGGACGACGTGGACAACAAGATCAGGGAGAGGCTGATCTACCTGTCGCAGAGTTATCGGGAACTCGCCTCCCCTGGAAGGGCGACGGTAGATTACGCTGATCCGGCGACTCGATTTGCCTACGTCTATAGCTATGTAGCGGCCCACGGCGATTATATTGTTCAAATTCTTGATGCAAACGATAATTTAGGGTTGTTTGACAACAAGCAGGTCCGCGTATCCTGCATTGGCGGCGGTCCAGGCAGTGATCTTATTGGGATTTTGAAGTATATTTCTGATCGAAATTTGGGCGTCGAGAAAATTATCGCATATCTTCTCGATGGCGAGCAGTCGTGGTCTGATACTTGGACTGAACTTGGCGAGCAGTTCAAGTTACCAGTGCCCACCAATGTGAATTTCCAACGCATGGACGTAAGTGATCCTTCGTCTTGGAGAGGGCAAAAGAATTTTCTGAAAGCAAATTTGTTTACGCTCAGCTATTTTGTTTCAGAAATATATAGCCTGGGAGAAGATGCTGTTAGCTTTTGGACAAAAGTATTTGACAGTGCATTGCCGGGCGCCATTTTTCTTTATGTCGACAACGGCTCCCAGGAGTTTAATGACTATTTTGACGGCCTATGGAACTCGAGGCCAGATATTGAGTTGATATCCGGAATGAAGAACAAACGTTACACTCCGAGCTATACTGAGCAAGCTAGTCATTTGCAGGAATATAAGCAGAAATTCGATAGGAATGCGAAAATACAGTCAGTTTTGACTTGGCGAATATTACGCAAAAAGTAAGGAGGCGTAAATGGATCTGTTCAACGACGATGGCGTGCTTCGGCAGCTTCCCGTTCCAGGCGCCGATGTGAAATATGCACGTAGTCCAGCATTAGGGTTTGATAGCAAAATTTTGTTGTCTGATCTGATTTCTACGACTCCCTGGCGCCAGGAAAAAGTTACTGTTTGGGGAAAATCGTTCGATCAACCCAGATTGGTTGCTTGGTATGGAGACCCGGGACAAGTTTATACCTATTCGGGCATTAAGCTTGATCCCTTAGCTTGGACGGATCAGTTAAAATTTGTAAAAAATGCGGTGGAAAGCTTTGTGGGGTTTGGTTTTAACAGCCTCCTACTTAATTTTTATCGAGATAATCAAGACAGTATGGGTTTTCATAGTGATAACGAAAGAGAGCTTGGGCATGATCCTGTAATCGCATCGCTAAGTCTTGGTGCGGAGCGAAATTTAGTATTTAAGAAAAGAGGACAAAAAACAAATGAATCTTTCAGAATAAAGTTGGAGCATGGAAGCTTGTTGCTTATGGGGTCGGGGACTCAGAAGAATTACCTTCACGGTATTAATAAGTCCCGACTTCTTATGGGCCCTCGTGTGAACCTGACATTCCGTCGCATTATCGGCTGAGTAATCCGCGCTCAAGCCAGTTTTTCTTGCGCATTCCCAAAGTTCTCTATATGTTCCCCATACCCCCCACCCCTCCGGCCACCCCTCCCATGACCCCCAACCAAGCCGCCGCCCGCCCGCACTGGTCCACCCTCCCGGCCTTCAACCCGGCCAATCTCCGCCGCCCCGGCCTTACCAACCCGCGCCCCTGGGAACTCCTCTCGGACGAGGAGCTTCGCGCCCTCTGGCCCTACTTCGTCCACAAGGGCAGCGGCCGCCCCATCTTCGATATCCGCGCCAGGCTCGACGCCATCTTCTGGGTCGCCTGCCATGACGGCCCCTGGAAGAACCTGCCGCCGGACATGGGCCCCTGGGCCACCGCGCATCGCCAATTCCGCCGCTGGGTCCACAAGGGCACCTGGGCGGAGCTATTAAAAGCCGTCGCGCTGAAGACCTGCCCGCCGGTGCTGCGTCGCCTGACCCATTGGCTCTGCCGCGCCTGGCGCCGCGCCACCCGTATCGTCGGCACCTACGCCATCCGCCTCGCCCGCCGCCTCGGCCTGCTTTCGGCGCTGAAAGGCCCGCACTGGATGCTGCCCGACCCGGATTTGTCCGATACGTTACTGCCCATCGTCCAGCAGCGGGTCATGGAGTGGCTCGCCGCCCGGAAATACCACGACACCTCGGTCCTCAAGGCCGCCCGCAGCTTCCATTTCCTGGTCGGCGGCCGGCGCTACGTCCCCGCCTGCCTCGCCCCGCCATGAAATCCGCCCTGGCCCCGGCGCTCAGTCCCAAAGCCGCGCCGCGCCGAACACGCCGGAGCTGTCGCCATGCGCGGCCCGCAGCAGCGGCGTGGTCACCGCATCGGCAAACACCCAGCGCGCCATCATCCCCGGCACCGCCTCATACAGGTGCGCCAGGTTGGAAAGCCCGCCCCCCAGCACGATGCAATCGGGGTCCAGCAGGTTCACCACATGCGCCAGGGCCCGGGCCAGCCGCTCGGCATGCCGCGCCAGCGCGCCCACCGCCGCCGCATCGCCCCGCCCCGCCAGGCCGCTGGCGTCGCGCGAAGGCGCGCGGCCCGCGGCTTGCGCTGCCGGCCCATCCGCCTCGGCCGCCAAGGCCGGCCCACATAAAAAGGTCTCGATACAGCCCCGCTTGCCGCACCAGCAGGCCGGCCCGGGAAACTCGGCCGCGGTCATCCAGGGCAGCGGGTTGTGCCCCCATTCCCCGGCCACCCGGTTGCGCCCCTCCACAATCCGCCCGTCGCGGACAATGCCGGCGCCCACCCCAGTCCCCAGAATCACCGCGAACACGCAGCCGAACCCGGCCCCCGCACCATCGGCCGCCTCGCTCATCGCCAGGCAGTTGGCATCATTGGAAAGCCTTACCGGCCGCCCCAGCGCCGCGGCCAAATCCGCGTCCAGCCGCCCGCCATTCAGCCAGGTGGAATTCGCCCCCCGCACCAGCCCCGTGGTCGGCGAAATACTGCCGGGAATCCCCACCCCCACGGTCCCGGCAACGCCCAGCTCCGCCTCCGCCGCCGCCACCAGGCCGGCAATCGCCCGCACCACGCCCTGGTACTCGGCCGGCGTCGCCACCCGCCGCCGCAGCAGCACCTCGCCCGCGGCGCCCAGCGCCACGATCTCGGTCTTGGTGCCGCCCAGGTCTATGCCAAATCGGATCATCGCTCCCAGCCTGCCACGCAGGCAACGCTTGCCCAAGCCCCGCCACGGTGCTGGACTCGGGGGATGCCCGACACCCTCCTCGACGTCCAAGGCCTCAGCTGCCCGCTGCCCGTGCTGAAGGCCAACAAGGCCCTGCGCAGCCTTCCCCCCGGGGCCGAGCTGACGGTCCTCGCCACGGACCCCGCGAGCCCGGCGGACTTCCGCGCCTTCTGCACGGAAACCGGCCACGAACTTCTGGCGGCCACGCAGGAAGGCGCGGTCTTCCGCTACCAGCTCCGCAAGCGGGCCGCGCCATGAGCACGCTGCTGCTCACCCACCGCGCCTGCCTGCTGCACGCACCCGGGGACTACCACCCCGAAAGCCCGGACCGCCTGCGCGCCGTGCTCAAGGCCCTGGATACCGAGGAATTCGCCGACCTCCTCCGCGATGAAGCCCCCCAGGCCACGCTGGAACAACTTATCCGGGTTCACCCCCGCCACTACGTGGACGCCATCCTTGCGGTCCGCCCGGCGGAAGGGGAAACCCTGGCGCTGGATGGCGACACCATCATGAGCCACGGCAGCGCCGAGGCCGCGCTCCGTGCCGCCGGCGCCGGCGTCGCCGCGGTTGACGCGGTCTGCCGGGGGGAGGTGCGCCGCGCCTTCTGCGCCGTGCGCCCCCCGGGCCACCATGCGGAACCCGGCACCCCCATGGGTTTTTGCTTGTTTTCCAACGTTGTGGTGGCCGCCCGGCATGCCCAGGCTGCCCACCACATCGGCCGGGTGGCGGTGCTGGATTTCGACGTCCACCACGGCAACGGCACCCAGGCCTGCGTCAAGGACGACGCGACGATCTTCTACGGCAGCACCCACCAATTCCCGCTCTACCCCGGCACCGGGGACCGGCACGAGACCGGCCTCGGCAACGTGGTCAACGCGCCCCTGCCGCCGGGCGCCGACGGCACCGCCTTCCGCGAGGCCTGGCAAACCGAGATCATCCCGGCGCTGGACGCCTTCGCCCCCGGCCTCATCATCATCTCCGCCGGCTTCGACGCCCATGCCCGCGACCCCCTGGCCCAGCTGCGGGTGCGGGAGGCGGATTTCGCCTGGCTCACCGAACAGCTCTGCGCGGTGGCGGAGCGGCATTGCGGCGGCAAGGTCGTCAGCCTGCTGGAAGGCGGCTACGACCTGGAGGCGCTGGCGCTCTCGACCGCCGCGCATGTCCGCGCGTTGATGCGGGCGTGACCCTACTTCCGCGCCTGCACGTAATCCCAGAAGTTGAAGGCGAAGTCCTGCTGCGCCCGGGTCTGCAGGTGGCAGGTGAAGCAGGCCTCGACCGAGGCGTTGTTGCGGCTGCCGTCGGCGTTGAAGCGGGCGTATTCCCACTCGCCGTTGCGCTTTTCCGGCCCGTAGCCGAGGCCCCAGCCCGGCTGGCGTTCCTGGGCACCGATCTGCGCCCAGCCGGGTTCGGGGATGAAGCGGCCCTGCTGGTCCAGCAGCGGGGAGCCGTCCGGCGCCAGGCGGGCCTTCTGGTCGGCCAGGATGATCAGGGTGCCGTTCGGCAGCGGCTGGCCCGGGCGGGCGGCGGCGAAGGCCTCGGGGTTGACGTAGAAGTTGCGGATGATCTTGCGCTGCGGATTGTCCAGCGTGGCGAAGCGCAGGAAGCGCGTCTCCCAGCCCTGCGGCAGGGAGATGTTCTCTGGCCCCGGCGTGTAGCTGCGCTGGGCCAGCGCGAAGGGCATCGCCGCGAGGGCCAGCACCGGCAGCAGGGCAAGGGCGAGCAAGCGGCGGCGCATGGTTTTTTCCTTCGTTTGCTCCTGCTCCGTGGGTTCGGTAGCGGGGGCTGCTGCGTTACGGCGCTCGACCGAGGATTCGGTCGCGATGTTCCCCGTAACTGTGGCGTTTCGGAAACGCCTGTGTCTTTTCGGTAGCACCCCCCCCTCCGGCCGGCTTTGCCAAGCGGGCTGGGGGCGTATACTTCCCCTCCAGACTTGCGTTATTCGCTGTGCCATCAGGGGGGACTTCCATGCCGCAGGCCGCTGGCCAACAGGCCACGCCGACCGCAACCGGGGTGGAGACGCTGACCTTCGAGGCAGCGTTGGAGGAACTTGAGCGGATCGTCAGGTCGCTGGAAGGTGGGCAGGGCAACCTGGCCACCGCGATCGAAAGCTATGAGCGGGGGGTGGCGCTGCGCCAGCGCTGCGAAAAGCTGTTGGCCGAGGCTGAAGCCAAGGTGCAAGCCATCGTCACCGCCCCAGGTACGGGTGGCTTGACCTTGCGCGATGTCGAGTAGGACAGGATGAGCACGACTACACTGGACCACCCCACTTCGCTGCCGCAGGCCATGACCCAGGCCGCGGCCGATATCGACCAGGCGCTGGACGTGCTGCTGCCCATGCCGGAAGGCGCCGAGGCCCGGCTGTTCGAGGCCATGCGCTATTCCGTGATCGGCGGCGGCAAGCGGCTGCGCGGCTTCCTGGTGCTGGAAGGCGCCCGGCAGTTCGGCGTATCCCGCCAGGCCGCGCTGCGGGTGGCCTGCGCCATCGAGATGGTGCACGCCTACAGCCTGATCCATGACGACCTGCCGGCCATGGACAATGACGACCTGCGCCGCGGCAAGCCGACCAACCACAAGGCCTTCGACGAGGCTACCGCGATTTTGGCCGGCGACAGCCTGCAATGCCATGCCTTCACCGTGCTGGGGGAGGAAGACACCCACCCGGACCCGGCAGTGCGGATCGAGTTGGTCCGCATGCTGGCCAAGGCCGCGGGCCCGCGCGGCATGTGCGGCGGCCAGATGCTCGACATGATGGCCGAGCAGGGCAAGTCGCCGCAGGATGAGGCCGCGATTGGCCGGCTGCAGACGTTAAAAACCGGCAAGCTCATCGAATTTTCCGCCGAGGCCGGCGCCGTGCTGGGCAAGGCGAACCTGTCCCAGCGGCAGGCGCTGCTGTCCTATGGGCGCGACCTCGGTGCCGCCTTCCAGATCGCCGACGACCTGCTGGATGCTACGGCCACCGCCGAGGAAGCCGGCAAGGCCACCGGCAAGGACGCGGCCATGGGCAAGGCGACGCTGGTTTCCCTATACGGCCTCGACCGTGCCCGCATGCAGGCTGAACGGCTTGTCACCCAGGCCCGCGGCCACCTTGACGCCTTCGGCGACAAGGCAGAACTGCTACGAATGCTCGCGAACTTCGTTATCGAGCGGAGGTCCTGATGTCTCCTGCCCCCCACACCCCGACGCTCGACCGGATCAAGTATCCGTCCGATATGCGTAACCTCTCGAACGACCAGCTGAAGCAGCTGGCGGACGAGTTGCGGGCGGAGACCATCGACGCGGTCAGCGCCACCGGCGGGCATCTCGGTGCCTCGCTGGGCGTGGTGGAATTGACCGTCGCGATCCATGCGGTGTTCGACACGCCCTCCGACCGGCTGATCTGGGATGTCGGCCACCAGGCCTATCCGCACAAGATCCTGACCGGGCGGCGCGACCGCATGCGGACCATCCGCCAGGGCGGCGGGCTCTCCGGCTTCACCAAGCGCAGCGAGAGCGAATACGACCCGTTCGGCGCGGCGCATTCCAGCACCAGCATCAGTGCCGGCCTCGGCATGGCCATCGGCCAGGATCTGAAGGGCGAGACCGAGCGTCACGTCATCAGCGTGATCGGCGACGGCGCGATGAGCGCGGGCATGGCCTATGAGGCCATGAACAATGCCGGCGCCGCCAAGTCCAAGCTGATCGTGGTGCTGAACGACAACGACATGTCCATTGCGCCGCCGGTTGGCGCGATGAGCAACTACCTGTCGCGCACCATTTCCAGCCGGCCCTTCCTGAACCTGCGCGACCTGATGGCGCGGCTGGCAAAACGCTTCCCGGCGCCGCTGGAGCGCGCCGCCAAGCGCGCCGACGAATACGCCCGCGGCCTGCTGACCGGCGGGACGCTGTTCGAGGAACTCGGCTTCTACTACGTCGGGCCGATCGACGGGCACGACCTGGACACCCTGCTGCCGGTGCTGCGCAACATCCGCGATACCGACCACCAGGGGCCGATCCTGGTGCATGCGGTGACGCAGAAGGGCAAGGGCTATGCCCCGGCCGAGGCCAGCGCCGACAAGTACCACGGCGTGGTCAAGTTCAACGTCGTCACCGGCGAGCAGGTCAAGGCGCCCCCGGGGCCGCCGAGCTATACCAAGGTGTTCAGCAACGCCCTGGTGGCGGAAGCTGAACTGGACGACCGCATTTGCGCGATCAATGCGGCCATGCCGTCCGGCACGGGCCTGGATGCCTTCGCCAAGAAGTTCCCGACCCGCAGCTTCGATGTGGGTATTGCCGAGCAGCACGCCGTGACCTTCGCCGCCGGCCTGGCGACCGAGGGGCTGAAGCCCTTCGTGGCGATCTATTCCACCTTCCTGCAGCGCGCCTATGACCAGGTGATGCATGACGTGGCGCTGCAGAAGCTGCCGGTACGCTTCGGCATGGACCGCGCCGGGCTGGTCGGCGCCGATGGCGCCACCCATGCCGGCAGCTTCGATATCGCCTACCTTGGCTGCCTGCCGAACATGGTGCTGATGGCCGCCAGCGATGAGCTGGAACTGATGCACATGGTCGCCACCGCGGCGGCCTATGACGAAGGCCCGATCGGCTTCCGCTACCCGCGTGGCGAGGGGTTGGGGCTGGAACTGCCGAAGCGCGGCAGCATCCTGGAGATCGGCCGCGGCCGCGTGGTCAAGGAAGGCACCAAGGTCGCCATCCTCAGCTACGGCACCCGGCTGGCCGAGGCGCTGAAGGCGGCGGAGACGCTTGAAGCGCGCGGCCTTTCCACCACGGTGGCCGATGCCCGCTTCGCCAAGCCGTTGGACGTGGAACTGACCGAGCGGCTGGCGCGCGAGCACCAGGTGCTGATCACCATCGAGGAAGGCTCGGTCGGTGGCTATGGCAGCTTCGTGGCGCATCACCTGGCGTGGCGCGGCCTGCTGGATGGCGGGCTGAAGTTCCGCCCGATGTGCATGCCGGATACCTATATCGACCACGAGAATCCGAAGAAGCAATACGACGAGGCGCGGCTGAACGCGCAGCATATCGTCGAGACCGCGTTGCAGGCCCTGGGCGTGGACGCGGTGGCGCGGCCCGCGCGGGCCTGAGCGCTTGGCCAAGCAACGGGTTGACCAGATGCTGGTCGACCGAGGGCTGGCGGAGAGCCGAACCCGCGCCCAGGCGCTGATCCTGGCCGGGAAGGTGTTTTCCGGCGAGCAGCGCATGGATAAGCCCGGCACATCAGTGGCGCTGGACATTCCGCTGGAGGTGCGCGGCCAGGAGCACCCGTGGGTGTCTCGTGGTGGGGTGAAGCTGGCGCATGGGCTGGCGCATTTCGGCCTGTCGCCGGGCGGGCGGGTTTGCCTGGACGTGGGGGCTTCCACCGGCGGTTTCACCGATGTGCTGCTGCATGAGGGCGCCACCAAGGTCTATGCCGTCGATGTCGGCCATGGCCAACTGGCATGGAAGCTGCGCAATGACCCGCGCGTGGTGGTGAAGGAAAAGGTCAACGCCCGCTACCTGGACGCGGCGACGGTGCCGGAGCCGGTGGGCGCATTGGTCTGCGATGCCAGCTTCATCGGCATGCAGATGGTGCTGGATTTTCCGCTGAAGCTCTGCGCGCCCGGCGCCTGGGCGGTGGCCCTGATCAAGCCGCAATTCGAGGTTGGGCCCGCGGTGGCCAAGGGCGGCGTGGTCCGGGATGCCAATGTGCACCGCGCGGTCTGCGAGCGGATGCGCGCCTGGTGGGCGGCGCTGCCAGGCTGGGAAGTACTGGGGATTGAGGCCAGCCCGATCCTGGGGCCAGAGGGGAACCGGGAGTTCTTGATCGCGGCGCGGAAGGCGGGTTAGACGCGGCGTCGCGGACCAGTCGCCCGGATGCCGCAAGCGCGGACCGCGAGCGACGCTCGGAGGCGGCTAGCGCCCGGCCTGCCGCAGTTCCTGCGCGCTGATCTCGGCCAGCAGGATCCAGACCCGGTTGGGGTCCATCCGTACTTCCGGGTCGTTCAGCAGACGATCAAGTTCGGCCAGCTTGGTCTGGAACTCTAGTTCAGTCATCGGGGCATCCCTTCGACCCGCGCTGCCGGGAACGGCAACGGGGGCATTCGGGGCTAAGAACGTGGCGAAATCCAGTCGGTTGCGGTGCACCGTGGCGCCACGATCGATCACATGGACGAGAGCACGGCCGGCGCCAGGGCAGCCAGCTTGGCGGCGGGGTGGGCGGGGTTGCGGAAGCGCAGTTCGCCCTCGGCCACCGCATCCGGCGGGGTGGCGCCGAGCATCTCGAATCGGGTGGTGCAGGAGACGGCGACCACGGGCTTCGCCGCCGGGGTGGTCAGGAAGCGGCGGACCACGCCTTCCAGTTCCAGGCTGTCGCGCAGGCCACGCCATTCGGCCCGCTCCAGGTCCTCGATGAACAGGGCCAGGATGCCCGGGCGCTGGCCGGACAGTCGGGTGATGGCGGCTTCCGTGGCGCGGCGGGCGACGGCGTTGGCGATTTCGTTCTCGCGCCCGGCGCGGGCGGCCATGACGAAGACGCTGCCGGCGGTGGCGGTCACGGCCAGGTGGGCTTCCGGCCCGAAGGCGGCCCGTAGCCGGGCGGGCAGGCGGTCCGCGGCCTGGGCGCCGGCGAGCACCAGTGGGTCCAGCTTCAGCACCGCCTGGGCGCAGATGTCCTGGCGCTTTTCCTCGGACAGCAGGGTGCTGATGCGGGATTGCAGGTCGGCCGCCTGGTCGGGGCCGGCCAGGCCCTCCGGCAGCGTCACCTTCAGCAAATAGCGGCCGGGATGGGCGGCCAGCCAAGTCTGCAGTTCCGGGTTGATGGCGTCCACCAGCGCGAACCAGTCGCCGCGATGGACCTGGCGGCCTTCCTCGGCGGAGATGGTTTCGCAGACTACCTCGGCCTCGACGCCGTCGCGGCTGGCGATGAGGTCCTGCGGCAGGCCGTCCGCCAAGCCGGTGAAGCGGATGTCGAAGCCATGGGCGCGCAGGCCGGCGGCGGTGCGCAGCAGGTGGAACACCGGGATCAGCGTGGCGTCGCCGGTCAGCCCGGCGAGCAGCCGCTCCCGCAGCCGGGCACGGGGGCCGGCGGGCAGGCGGGCGGCCAGGCGCACGGCTTCCTGGGCGAAGCCGGCGATGCGGAGTTCGGCCTGGCTGGTGCGGCTGGCGCAGGTCGGGCTGGTCAGGCGGGCCAGGGTGAGTTCCAGCGCGTGGCGATGCTGGGCGGCGCGGGAGAGCAGGGAACTGTCCTGGGTGCGGGCGGCCAGGTCGTTAAGGCGCGCGCCCCAGCGGGCGGTGCCGCAGAGCTCGACAAAGCCCGCCATGCGCGGGGCAGGGGCGGGACGGGCGGATGATTCAACGGCGGCGAAGGGCATGCGGCGGCCTGTCGGAAGCAACACCCAACCTGTACACTCGGATATTCCCCCACCACAAGCGGTCGCGTGGGGGCATGTTGGACGAGTGACCAAATTTCGCCTGTCGGGTGGGCAAGGCGCTGCTCATGCGCCCGCGCGGGCGCTCAGTTGCGCGGCAGGCGTGCCGTTTGCGGGGCGTCCGGGTTCTGCGCACGGTGGCGCAGCAGGTGGTCGGCCAGCACCAAGGCGAGCATGGCTTCGCCCACCGGCACGGCACGGATGCCGACGCAGGGGTCGTGGCGGCCCTTGGTGAGGATCTCGGTCTCGGCGCCGAAGCGGTCCACCGACCGGCGGGGCGTCAGGATCGAGGAGGTCGGCTTGACCGCGAAGCGGGCGACCACCGGCTGGCCGGTGGAGATGCCGCCGAGCACGCCACCGGCGTGATTGGACAGGAAGCGGACGGTGCCGTCCGGGTTCATCCGCATCTCGTCGGCGTTGGCCTCGCCGGACAGCCCGGCACTGGCAAAACCGTCGCCGATCTCGACACCCTTGACCGCGTTGATGCTCATCAGGGCGCTGGCGATATCGGCGTCCAGCTTGCCGTAGATCGGTGCGCCGAGGCCGGGGGGCAGGCCTTCGGCCACCACCTCGATGACGGCGCCGACGGAGGAGCCGGACTTCCGCACGGCGAGGAGCTGTTCCTCCCAGCGGGCGGCGGCGGCGCGGTCCGGGCAGAAGAACTGGTTGTCCTCCAGCGCCGACCAGTCCCAGGCGGCGGGGTCGATGCGGTCGGCGCCCATTTGTACCAGCGCGCCGCGAATGCGGACCCCGGCGCCCAGCACCTTGCGGGCGATGGCCCCGCCGGCCACGCGCATGGCGGTTTCGCGCGCGCTGCTGCGCCCGCCGCCGCGATAGTCGCGGGTACCGTATTTCAGCTCATAGGCCAGGTCGGCATGGCCAGGGCGGAAGCGGTTGGCGATCTCGCCATAGTCGCGGCTGCGCTGGTCGGTGTTGTCGATGTGCAGGGCGATGGGGGTGCCCGTTGTCATCCCCTCGAACACGCCGGAGAGGATTTTTACCTGGTCGGCTTCCTGGCGCTGGGTGACGAACTTGCTGCTGCCGGGGCGGCGCAGGTCCAGCCAGGGCTGGATATCGGCCTCGGTCAGCGCGATGCGGGCGGGGCAGCCATCGATGACGCCGCCGATGGCGGGGCCATGGCTCTCGCCCCAGGTGGTCAGGCGGAACAGGTGGCCGAAGGTGTTGTGGGACATCAGATCAGACGGTGCTGATATCCGGCACGTCGAGGCCCTTCATGCCGACGATGTGGTAGCCGCTGTCCACGTGATGCACCTCTCCGGTCACGCCGGCCGAGAGGTCGCTCAACAGGTACAGGCCGGAGCCGCCGACTTCCTCGATGCTGACGTTGCGCTTCAGCGGGCTGTTCAGCTGGTTCCACTTCAGGATGTAGCGGAAATCGCCGATGCCGCTGGCCGCCAGGGTCTTGATCGGGCCGGCGCTGATGGCGTTGACGCGGATGCCCTGGCCGCCGACATCGGCCGCCATGTAGCGCACGCTGGCTTCCAGCGCCGCCTTGGCCACGCCCATCACATTGTAATGCGGTGTGACACGTTCGGCGCCGAGATAGGTCAGCGTCAGCAGGCTGCCGCCTTTCTTCATCAACGCCGCGGCGCGCTGGCCGACGGCGGCGAAGGAATAGCAGCTGATATCCAGCGCCTGCAGGAAGACGTCGCGCGGCGTGTCCAGGTAGCGGCCGCGCAGGTATTCCTTGTTGGCGTAGCCGATGGCGTGGACGACGAAGTCCAGGGCGCCCCATTCGGCTTCCAGCGCGGCGAAGGTGGCGTCCATGCTGGCGTCGTCGGTCACGTCGCAGGGCAGCACCAGCTTGCTGCCGATGCTCTCGGCCAGCGGGCGCACGCGCTTCTCCAGCGCCTCGCCCTGGTAGCTGAAGGCCAGCTCGCCACCCTGGTTGGCAACGGCCTGGGCGATGCCCCAGGCCAGCGAACGGTCATTCGCGACCCCCATGATGAGGCCGCGCTTGCCCTGCATCAGTGTGCCCTTCGGCAGATCTACAAGAGGCGATTCTTCGGGCATGCTAGGCGTTTCCGGCTGGTTGCGGAGGCGCAGCCGTGGTGGCACACCCCCGGCCGCCGGGCAAGGGGGACGACCCCATGCACCCGGTAGTTGGAGAGACAAGCGATGTCCGCAGCCGACCCCTTCGCCCGCTTCGAGGCCTGGATGGCGGAAGCCAGCAAATCCGAGGTCAACGACCCCAACGCGGTCTGCCTGGCGACCTCGACCCCGGATGGCCGGCCGAGCGCGCGCATGGTGCTGCTCAAGGGCATCGATCCCCGTGGCTTCGTGTTCTACACCAACTTGGAAAGCCGCAAGGGCGGCGAGCTGGCGGCCAACCCGCAGGCGGCGCTGTGCTTCCACTGGAAGACCCTGCAGCGCAGCGTCCGCGTCGAAGGCCCGGTGGAGCCGGTGAGCGACGCCGAGGCCGACGTCTATTATGAGAGCCGGCATCGGTCGTCGCGCATCGGCGCCTGGGCGTCGCAGCAGAGCCGCCGGCTGGAAGGGCGGTTCGCGCTGGAGAAGCGGGTGGCGGAGTTCACCCTGAAGTTCGGCCTGGGGACGATTCCGCGGCCGGCCTTCTGGTCCGGCTTCCGGGTGCTGCCGCAGCGGATCGAGTTCTGGCAGGACATGCCGTTCCGGCTGCATGAGCGGAATGTGTTTGTGAGGGACGGAGACGGCTGGCGCACGGAGACGCTGTACCCGTGAGCATCCCGTTCCAGCAGGCCGAGGTCGCGGCCCTGCTGGGCCGGTTGACCGGGGCGGCGCCGATCCTGACGCATGTCTCCGCCGTCTTCGTCGGCGCCGGCGATGTGTTCAAGCTGAAGCAGGCGGTCTCGCTGGAGTTCCTCGACTTCTCGACGCTGGCGGCGCGGGAGCGGTTCATCCGGCGCGAGCATGAGCTGAACCAGGGCTTCGCGCCCGGGCTGTACCGCGGCGTGCGGCCGGTGGTGCGCGGGCCGGATGGCGCGCTACGCCTGGGTGTGGATGGCGCGGCCCCGGGTGAGGTTGTGGACTGGGTGCTGCAGATGGCGCCGGTGCCGGCCGGGGACTTCCTCGACGCGATGGCCCGGCGTGGCGCCGTGACGCCGGCATTGCTGGACGAGATCGGCGACAAGGTGGCCGCCATGCACGCCGCCTTGCCGCCGCTGCCGGGCACGGACGCCCCTGCGGCGATGCGGCGCGTGCTGACCGGCAACCTGGCCGCTGCCGAACGGGCCGGCGTGCCCGGCGCCGCGGCCTGGGCGGCGCAGGCCTTCGCCTGGCTGGATCGGCTGGCGCCGGTGCTGGCGGCCCGCGCCGCCGACGGCCGGGTGCGGCGCTGCCATGGCGACCTGCATCTGGGCAATCTGTGCCTGTGGCAGGGGGCGCCGACGCCGTTCGACGCGCTGGAGTTCGACGAGGACCTGGCGATCATCGATACCGGCTACGACCTGGCCTTCGTGCTGGCTGACCTGGCGGTGACGCTGGGGCGCGCGGCGGCCAACCGGGTGCTGAACCGCTATATCGCGCGCACCGGCGATACCGGGCTGGTGGCGGCCCTGCCGCTGTGGCTCAGCGCCCGCGCCTTGATCCGCGCGCATGTGCTGGCGGTGCCGGGCAAGGATCCGGGCCCTTACATGGACCAAGCCATGGCTGCGCTGGCGCCGCCGCCGCCGCCGCGCCTGGTGGCGGTGGGAGGACTGCAGGGCACCGGGAAATCCACCCTGGCGCGGGCGATTGCGCCACTGCTGGGCGCGGCACCCGGCGCGCTGGTGCTGCGCAGCGATGAGATCCGCAAGCGCCTGGCCGGCGTGGCGCCGGAACAGCGGCTGCCGGCCGAGAGCTACACGCCCGAGGCCAGCGCCGCCGTCCTGGCCGAGTTGGGCGCACAGGCGCGGCTGGCGCTGGCGGCCGGGCATAGCGTGGTGGCGGATGCCGCCTTCCTGCGGGCGGAGGAGCGCGCGGCGATCGCCGCCGCCGCCGCGGATTTCACCGGCCTGTGGCTGACCGCGCCGCTGGATGTGCTGCGGGCGCGGGTGGCGGCGCGGCAGGGCGATGCCTCCGACGCCAGCGTGGCGGTGCTGGAGGCGGCGGCGGCCCGCGACCCGGGGCCGCTCGACTGGACGGTGCTGGATGCGACCGGCGAGGCTTTTTTGGCGGCCAGCGGAGTGTTGCGGATTTCCGCCGAAGACTTGTGCTAGCGTGTTGCCACAATCGCGTAACAAGGGAGACGCGCCATGGCCTATCGTCGTCTGCTGCTGCCACTTACCGGCACCGCGGCTGGTGAAGCTGCGTTGGCAACCGGCCTCATCGTCGCCCGAATCTGGAACGCGCACCTGCATTGCCTGCATGTGCGCGTGGATGCCCGGGACGTGGCGCCGCTGGCCGGTGAAGGGCTTTCCGGCGCCATGATCGAGGAGATGATGGCGGCCACCGAACGGGAGAGCGGCGAGCGCGCCGGCCGCGTGCGCGGGTTGTTCGACCGGTTCATGGCGGGCTCCGGCGGCGTCACCCTGGCCAATAGCGCCGAGACCGCGCTGAAGACCGATGGCCCGACGCTGAGCTTCGAGAGCATCGCGGGGCGTGAGGAGGACGTGGTGGCGCAGCAGTCGCGCCTCTACGACATGGCGGTGGTGCCGCATCCCGAGGCGGATGAGGATGTCTCGTCCTCGGATGCGCTGCATGCGGTGCTGTTCGATTCGGGCCGGCCGGTGCTGATCGCGCCGCGCGTGGCGCCGCCGGTCATCGGAACGCGGATTTGCCACGCCTGGAACGGCACCGCCGAATCGGCGGCGGCGCTGGCGGCGGCGCTGCCGTGGTTCCATCGGGCCGAGGCGGTGCAGATTCTGTACGCCGATGAGTACCAGCGCCGCGGGCCGGCGGTGGAAGGCGTGCTGGCGTATCTGCGCTGGCACGAGGTGAAGGCCGAGGCCAAGCTGTTCAAGCCGGTCTCCAAGGAAGTCGGCGCCGGGCTGCTGGGCGCGGCGCGGGACTTCGGCGCGGACCTGATCACCATGGGCGCCTACAGCCATTCGCGGCTGCGCCAGCTGATCCTGGGCGGCGTGACCCGGCACGTGCTGGAGAACAGTGCGGTGCCCGTGCTGATGTGCCGGTAGGCTTCGGATCGGCGGAGGGCCGATAGGCCCGGAGGCGTGAATCCGCAGCCAGGCAGCGCCGGATCGTCGCAGGGCCGATAGGCCCGGAGGCGAGACTCAGCCGGCCGGCGATCATCAGCCAGGTGAATGATGGTCGTGGCGCCGGCGGTACTGCGGAACCGGCGGCAGCGCCCTATCTCTCCGCTCAACAGAGCAGGAGAGATCAGCGATGATCGACGTTCGACCCTTCAACACCCTCGGCGGCGCCAACCACGGCTGGCTGAACGCCAAGCACCACTTCAGCTTCGCCGGCTACCACGACGCCAAGCGCGAGCAATGGGGCAAGCTGCGCGTCTGGAATGATGACGAGATCGCCGCCGGCACCGGCTTCGACCCGCATCCGCACCGGGACATGGAGATCGTCACCTACGTCCGGAAGGGCGCGATCACCCACAAGGACAACCTGGGCAATGAGGGCCGCACCGCCGCCGGCGACGTGCAGATCATGTCCGCCGGCAGCGGGATCGTGCATGCCGAGTACAATCTGGAAGCCGAGACCACGACGCTGTTCCAGATCTGGATCCAGACCGACCAGCGCGGCGCCAAGCCCCGCTGGGGCGCCAAGTCCTTCCCGAAGGACCAGCGCGAGGCCGGATTCGAGGTGCTGGCCGGCGGCCGGCCCGGCGATGAAGCGAAGGGCGCGCTGCCGCTCTATGCCAATGCCGCGGTGCTGGCGACCACGCTGAAGGCCGGGCAGACCCTGGTGCAGCCGATCGCGGCGGGGCGCGCCGCCTACCTGGTGCCGGCGACCGGCGCGGTGACGGTGAACGGCGTGGCGCTGGGGACGCGCGATGGCGCCGCCATCCGCGACGACTCCGCGCTGGAGATCACCGCGCAGGAGGATGCGGAACTGGTGCTGGTGGAAGTGGCGGCGGAATAGAACGCCCTTCGTCCTTCCCGACGAAGGGCGTTCTATCAGCCTTCAATCCACCGCACGAAATCCGATCACGCGGGGCCAGCGTGGTCGGATAATGCGGTGAGCTGCCACAGCAGGTCTCGCAGCACGCCGATGGGGTCGCGGCCGCCGCCTTCGGCGACCAGGCTGCGATGCCCGGCGACCAGCAGCACCTGGTGGGCACCGGGCAGCCGGGCCGACTCCACGGGCACCAGGCCGTCATTCGGCCCGGCGCCGCGCCGGCGCATCCAGCGGCTGAGCGGCTGGTAAGCGTGGTCGTGCAGGTCCTGCGAAGGGCCGAGTTGGCTGGCCACCGCGACCACCGGCACCCGCGCGACCAGGGCGGCGATGGCGGCGGCGTGCACGGCCATCCAGGCGGTGCGGGCGGTGGTGGTCAGGTCGCGCAGCGCCTCGCCATCGCCGATGCCGAGCGCGCGCAAGGTGTGGTGGGCGGCGCGGTGCAGCGCGGCCTGGGCGCAGATGGCATCCGCCACCGGGCTGCCGAAGAAGGGCGACTGGATGGCGATGAAGCCGCGGCAGCGCGCGCCGGCGCCGGGGGAGAGCAGGGCGGCCAGGGCCTCCAGACCGCCCTTGCTGTGGGCGATCAGCAGGGCAGGGCGGGGGTCCTCGACCAATACATCAGCGAGTCGGGCGGCGTTGCGGGCCACCGGCGCGGCGGTGGGCAGCGCCACCACCTGCACCGCCAGGCCAAGCCGGCGCAGCCAATCCGCCTGCGCCCCCATGTAGTCCAGCCCGACCGGGCGGAGGCGGGCCATCACCTCCCCCAGCAGGCCGTAGCAGAGCAGGATGCGGCAGCCGGACAGCGCCGCCGCCAGAGCCGGGTCGTCCGGTGGCGGCGGGGCGGCTGCGTCCGCGCTGGGCAGGGGCCTAGTCGACGGCAATGACCAGCTTGCCGAAGTTCTTGCCCTGCAGCAGGCCGATGAAGGCTTCCGGCGCGTTGCGCAGACCGTGGACGATGTCCTCGCGGAACTTCATCCGGCCCTCATTCATCCAGGCCACCATCTGCTGGCGGAAGCCGGGGTAGCGCGCCCAGCCATCCTTGTCGGAGACGATGAAGCCCTGGATGCGCAGGCGCTTGACCAGCGCCAGGCGCAGGTTGGGGCCGGGGCGAGCCACCGTGTCGTTGTACTCGGCGATCAGGCCGCAGATGATGACGCGGCCGAAGTCGTTCATCCGCGGCAGCACCGCCGCCTGCAAATCACCGCCGACGTTTTCCCAATAGACGTCGATGCCGTTCGGGCAAGCTTCCGCGAGTTGCGCCTTCAGGTCGCCGCGATGGTCGATGCAGGCGTCGAAGCCGAGTTCCTTGACCACGTAGTCGCACTTGTCCTTGCCGCCGGCCACGCCGACCACGCGGCAGCCGCGAATCTTGGCGATCTGGCCGACCACCTGGCCGACCGCGCCGGACGCGGCGCCGACCACGACGGTCTCGCCCGGCTGCGGCTCGCCGATATCCTCAAGCCCCTTCCAGGCGGTCAGGCCGGGCATGCCGAGCACGCCGAGGCTGGCCGAGAGCGGTGCCGAATCGCTGCCCATCTTGAACAGGGCGGCCGCGGGGCGGACCGAATAGCGCTGCCAGCCGAAGCCGCCGAGCACCTGGTCGCCGGGCTTGAAGGCGGGGGAGTTGCTGGCGACCACCTCGCCGGCGGTCTGCGCTTCCATCACGGCGCCGAGCTCGACCGGCTTGGAGTAGCTTTTGGAGTCGCTCATGCGGCCGCGCATGTAGGGGTCCAGCGACAGGAACTTCGCGCGGACCAGCACCTCGCCCGGGCCGGGCTGCGGCACCGGCGACTCCACGATGTCGAAATCCGCCGGCACCGGCGCGCCTTGCGGGCGGCGCTTCAGCAGGATTTGCAGGTTGGCTTCGGCCATGAGGGGTCCTCCCGTTCTGTCGCCCATGATGTAGGCGGCACCGGGCGGATTGTCAGGCCTTGGCGGCGGCCTTGCGGCGGGAGGTGCGGCGGGCAGGTGCTGCTTCCGGGGCAGGCGCGGCTTCCGGGGTTGGTGCCTCGGCTGCCTGGCCCAGCAGCCGGCGATACAGCGCCAGATGCGAGTCGGCCATGGCGGCGACGCTGCGCGGCGGGGCGATGCCCTTGCGCAGCCGATCCCACAGGCCCGGCGTCTCCACCGCGCTGCGCATCACCTCGGCCAGGCCCTGGGCGTCGTTGACCGGGGCATGCAGGCCGTCGATGCCGTCGCGCACCGTCTCGGCCATGCCGCCGATGCCGGAACAGATGGCGGGACGGCCGTGCTGGAAGGCTTCCAGCAGCACCAGCGGGGCGTTTTCCACCCAGATGCTGGGCATCACCACCCAATCCACCTGGGCCATCAGCCCCGGCAGGTCCGCGGAGTCGTACTGGCCGGTGTGGCGCGCGGCCGGGGCGGCGGCCAGGTCGGCGCGGAATCCGGCGATTAGCGCTTCCGGCTGGTAGGCGGTGCCGCCATGCAGGTGGATTCGGTGCTGCACGCCCTGGGTGGAGAGCTGGGCCGAGGCCTGCAACAACACCCGGGCGCCCTTGATGCGGTTGATGTGGCCGAAGAAGCCGAATCGGTCGCGCCGGCCGTCCGGGCTGGGGCGCAGCGGGGCGGCGGGCGATTCGAGGATGCCGTTGCGCATGACAGACAGGCGGTCGGCCGGCCAGCCGGCGGCGATGAACTTTTCGCGGGCGAAATCGCCGGGCACCAGAATGGCGTCGGCGGTGCCCAGCGTGTCGCGCAGGGCCAGGTCGCGCATGACGAAATCGGCGCCGGGGCGGCCAGGGAAGCAGCGGCGGCAGCGGTCCAGGCTGGGGCCGGGGCAGAGCCGCTCATCCTCGGTCAGCAACTCGCCTTCGCGGGCACAGAGCGCGAAGTAGTCGTGCGCGGTGAACACCAGCTTGGCTTGTGGGGCGCAGCGGCGCAGCAGGTCCACCGTCTCCACCCCGAACAGCAGGGGGTGGTGGATGTGGATGATGTCCGGCCGGGTCTGCTCGATCATCGGGGCCAGCGCGTCCAACCCGTGGGTGTCCAGCTGGTTCAGGAAGAACCGGTCGAAATGGCCAAGCCAGGCCAGCATTTCGTCGGGGTGTCCATTCACCGCCTGCAGCATGGCGCCGGGGTGGCGGTTGCGCAGTGGCGGCGAGACGGCGGCGAGGAAGATGCCCTCCACGCCATGATGGTCGCGCAACTGGCGGAACAGGGTGCGGGCCACCACCTCGGTGCCGCCCGGCTGCAGCGCCGGGTGGTTGTGGCTGATCATCAGCAGGCGCATCAGCCGGCGCTCCCCGTGCGGGCGGGGCTGGGCGGCACGGCGTGGAATTCCGGCCGGGCCATCAGCCGCTCGATCGCCTGGTCCCAGCGGGACTGGTGCAGGCGGCGGTTATAGGCGGTGGCCAGGTTGCGGTCGTGCACGGCGTGCTCGCGGATGGACTGGCGTTCGAAGTGGTAAAGCTCGGCGCGCGGTTCGTAGCCGATCTCGCCGCCCTGGGCGCGCAGCTTCAGGCAGAGGTCCGAGTCCTCGTAGTCGCCGATGACGTAGCTGGTGGTGAAGCCGTCCACCTGCTCGAACCGGGCGCGGTCCAGCAGCATGGCGGCACCGGTGATGCCGGGCACGCGGCGCGGCTGGTCCAGCGCCGGGAAGTGGCGCGGGGCGCCCTTGAGGTAATGGTTGTTGAACCATTCCTGCAACGGGCCATTGCGTTCGAAGTACAGCCCGGCGTGCTGCACCGACTGGTCTTCGGTCAGCAGCTTCGGCCCCACGGCGAACATCGCCGGGTCGGCTTCCAGCGCGGCGACCATGGTGGGCAGCCAGCCGCGCTCGGCCGGGATGACGTCGGAGTTCAGCATCAGCAGCTTGGGCGCCCGGGCTTCGGCCGCGCCGGCATTGCAGGCACTGGCGAAGCCGTAATTCCCCGCCTGCACCACCAGCGTGACCGGCATGCGGTACAGCGCATGCAAGGACCGCAGGAGGTGCTCGGCTTCCGGGCGCTGCTCCGGGCTGTCCAGCACATAGATCAGCTCGGCCTCGCGCATCGCTGGGTCGCGGGCGAAGTGGCCCAGCTGGAAGCGGATGAAGCGCAGGTTGCGATACAGTGGCACCACCACGGAAACCGCGGGGTTGGCGATGGGCTTGCCGAGGTGAAGCACCTCCGGGGGCTGGCGCCCGGCCAGGAAGGCGGCCTGGATGCGGCCGAGCGCCGGCATGAAGGCGTCGTCCAGCATCGGCGCGGTCAGCGCGTTCAGCGGCAGCGCAGTCAGCAGCGCGTCCCGGGCCTGGTGCGGCGGCAGCATGCCGGGCGGTGAGATCGGCTCCACCACCTCGCCATTGGTCAGGCGCAGCCGCAGCATCCATTGGGATTGCGGCATCTGGTTGGCCTTGGGCAGCCAGGCGACGAAGCCGGTCAGGCTGCCGCCCGGGCCGTGCGGCGCCTGGGCGAAAGCCTTGGTCAGGTCTGGCCGGGCGTAGCGGTGGCGCTGCTCGGCCGGCAGCGCTTCCTCCACGAAGGCAGAGAGCAGGCTGGCGTCCTCGATCAGGCCCAGCGGGTCGCGCAGCCAGCCGCGCAGGAACAGGCCGCCGCCATGGTCGTCCACCGCCAGTTCCAGCGCGCCGCCCACCGGGCGTTGCGGGTCGGCGAAGACGCGGTTGGGTTGGGCCAGCGCCAGGCTGGCATGGGCGCGCAACCAGGCGCGGGCGCGCGGTTCGCTGCCGGAAGCCTGGGCCAGTTCGGCCATGCCGGCCTGCAGCAGCGCCGGCTGGGCCTGGGCCAGGGGCGGGGTGGACCTGTCCGGCGCGGCCAGGGTCCAGATGGTGGTGCCCAGGCTGTCCAGCAGGAAGCCGCCGGCGCAGTCCCGGTCCAGCAGCAGGGCGCGGCGCGACCGCGACAGGCGCATCACCAGCCGGTCCGGCAGCACCAGGTAGCTCGGCGCGGCGGAGAGGCCGGCCGGCGGCGACCAGAGCGCCAGACCTGTGCCGCAGGTGGCCAGGGGCGCCAGGGCCGGCGCCAGGCTCGGCGCCATGACCGCGGCGGCGGTCAGCAGCCGATGGCAACTGGCGGCCAATTCCTGGTCTTCCCGGGCGCGCAGGGTGCCCAGCGCGGCGCGGGCGATGTGCATGACCAGGCCGAAGGCGGCTTCCGGGGTCAGCGGGTCGAGCAACTCGCCCAGGGTGGTGGCCTCGGCCAGGTCGAATTCGGCGGCGGGGCGCATGCCCTGCACCAGCGCCATGGGCCGGCCGGACGCCAGGGCGGGGTGGCTGCGGGCCAGCAGCATCATGGTGTTGCCGGCTTCGGGTGGCAGTTGGTTCAGCACCAGCGGTGCCGGCACCGGGCCGGCCGCGCCCATGGGCTTCAGCCCGGCTATCGGCAAGGGGTGCGGCAGCGCCATGGTGACCAGCACCACGCGCGGCGAGAGCGGGAAAAGGGCCGCTGGGGGCCGTGTGACGACGGCAGCGGCGTGCGGTTGCGTGTCCAGCGTCAACTCCAAGCCCTGGGGGGCAGCGCTGCCCCGATAGTTGCGGCTACACCAAACAGGGTAACAGCGGCATCGCCTTAGCACGGTTTTGGCGAAACCGGGTTAACGGCCCGGCAGCATGGCCAGCGGGAGGCACCTGTCGGGCAGGCCGTGGCGCGGATAATAAAAAGCCCTCCGCGCCGTTGCCGGCGGGAGGGCTTTCGGGGTCAACCGCTTCAGTTGAAGTGGATGAATTCCAGGCCGTGGTTCTGCAGGTCACTCAGGGTCAGGCCCTGGATCGAGACCGTGACGTTGCCCAGCTCGATCTGCAGGATGCCGCTGTCGTCAACCGAGGCGTTGGCGACGATCGTCGCCAGGTTCGCCGCGGCGTTGGCACCCAAGGTGACGCCGCCGCCGTAGGCGCCCGTGGCGAACTGCAGGCTGTCGCCCTGGCCCATCTTGAAGTCGGTGATGACGTTGCTGCCAGACGTTTGATCGAACCAGAAGGTGTCCGTGCCGGCGCCGCCGGACATGGTGTCACCGCCCCCGGCGAAGAAGGTATCGTTGCCAGCACCACCATTGAACTTGGAGTTGACACCCGCGAAGGTGTCGTCGCCCTTTCCGCCACCGAGCTTGGCGTTGAAGCCGGTCAGGAAGTCGTTGCCGTCGCCGCCGTTGGCCGAGCCGTTGCTGACATTGATGGCCTCGCTACCCGTGCCGCCGCCAACCACGTCGCCGCTGCCGGCAGCGTTGATGGTGGACGAGCCCGTCCCACCGGCGACGAAGTTCTCGTTGCCCGAGGTGGAGACCGTATCCGAACCACCACCGGAGCGGATGATGTTGTTATCGCCCTGGACGACAATCTCGTCGTTGCCGGAACCACCGGAGATCGTATTGTCCTGGCTATTGGTCAGGCCGATATCGTTGTTGCCGCTGCCGGCATTGATAGTGCCGCCGACCACGCCATCGCCACCGATGGTGTCATCGCCGGAGCCACCATCAACGGTGCTGCCCGAGGAGCCCGACATGCCGATCTGGTCGCTGCCAGCGCCGCCGCTGACGCTGCTGTTGTCACCGCCGGCATAAATGCTGTCGTTACCGGTGCCGGCCAGGATGGTGTCGTCGTTACCTTCCGAGACGATCTGGTGATCGCCGCCGCTGCCGCTGAAATCGGCCTCGTTACTGCCACCGGCGCCCAGATCGAAGCCGATCTCGCTCTCGGTACCTTCGTGGGATTCGTGCGAACCGCTCAGTGTCGCCATCGGGGGAACTCCTCGGGCCAGGAACTAGGTCTCTGGTGTTGACGTTCGTTTAACCTTTGGTTGAAGGACGGTCAACGCAAACGCCTGCTCGGTGACAAGTCATTACACTCGGCCGGCGGGGTGTAAGCCTTGCTGCGCCTGGGCTTCGCCGCAGCAGAGTACATCGCAACATCCTTCACGTTTTTGTGATGATGGGCCAGGGATTAATCCGGCGCGAGTTTATGCCCTGGCATCGAATACCGCGCGGGCTGGCGGAAAACGTGGGTTTGCCGCCATTGCGCGGGCGTTCTCGGGCGCGCTTCGAACCGATCCGTTCATTTCTGCTAATTCAGCGTTCAACCGTGAATACAAAATGAGACGGCACTACCGCTTCACCTACGGTTGCAAACACAGTATTAACCTGCGTCAAGATTTGCCGGCGGCGGGTGCAGGTGCACACCGCCTTCCGGTTCCCCCCTTGCCGGAGGCCGCAGCATGGCGACGAAAACCGCGACCGGGAATGGTCAGACGCTCAAAGCGCTGGTCGCCACCGACACGACCTATTCGAGCGGGGGGTTCTCCGGGGTCATCCTGGACTTCTCCGACCCCAGCGTTAACCCGCCTGGACACCTCACCGCCAATATCAACAGCCTGACGCTGACCCTGGTTGACCCGGCGCTGGCCGCCCTGTCGGCGGCGAACTCGGTGTTCTTCGGGTCCACCTCGGTCGCCCTGACGCTGGACCGGATCACCGCCGTGAAGGGTTCGGCGGATGACGACCTGATCGGCTACACCTTCAATGCCCCGACCAGCGGCACGGCCTATACGGTCTATGCCAGCGAGGGCAACGATCTTTATGACCTGTACGGCAACAGCACGCTGACCTATGGGGCGTACGGCGCCGCGCTGCTGGTCAATGTCAACGTCGGCTCGGTTACCGGCAAGGCCAGCGACGCCGTCGACACCCTGGGCACTGCCCCGAAGAACCTGGTGATGACCAGCTTCGACGACACCGTCCTGCTGGACCCGACGACCACGATTAGCCGGGTTGATGGCGGCGCCAACACCGCGGCGGGCGACACGCTGAGTTGGGCCGTGTTCGGCCTGTCCGGTGTAACGGTGGACCTGGACAACGGCGCCGATAACGCAGGCAACGGCTTCATCAACTTCGAGGTGTTCAAGGGCTCCTCGGGTGACGACCTGTTCGCTACCTCGGCGCTCACCACCACCGGCTATACCCTGCTGTCCAGCGAGGGCAACGACACCTATGAGCTGAACGGCCTGGGCACGCTGAGCTACGCCAGCTACGCCAGCGTCGGCCTGCTGTTCAACCTGAAGTTCGGCAGCGTCACCGGCAAGAGCGGCGACTCCACGGATACGCTGAGTGGCGCCGTGGGCAAGCTGATCGGTACCGCGCAGGACGACACCTACCTCGTCGATGCCACCAACGTGGTGGTCTCGCTCGACGGCGGCGGCGGCACCGACTTGCTGAAGTTCTCCGCCATCACCGGCGGCGCGACGGTCGACCTGGACGCGCACACCGCTTCGGGCATCACCACCACCTACAGCAACATCGAGAACTTCATCGGCTCGGGTGGCGGCGACCGCTTCACGGCCGTCTCGGCGACGGGCTTCACCATCTTCGCCAGTGGCGGCAGCGACATCTATAGCCTGGGCGGCCATGGCACGCTGAGCTATGCCGGCACCACCAGCCCGCTGACCATCAATCTCTCGGCTGGCGTGGTCATCGGCAAGTCGGGTGGCAGCGATGCCATCAATGGTGCCGCGCCGGCCATCATCGGCAGCGACGGCAACGACGTGTTCACCGCCAAGAGCACCGGCAACGAGACGCTGGACGGTGGCATGGGCAACGACGTGCTGAACCTGAGCGGCACCAAGGCCAGCTACTTCTTCAGCAACAACAACGACGGCAGCGGCATTCTCTCGAAGGCCGGCCAGACCATCAATTTCAGCCACTTCGAGACCCTGTCGTTCAGCGACACGACGAGCGTGCTGACCGCCGCGCCGCAGGACGACTTCTTCGGCGTCGGCCGCAGCGGCACCTTCTGGCGTACGGCCAGCGGCGACGTGTGGATCTGGAACAACAACGGCACCGGCGCTGACGCCTATACCCACAACGCGGGCCAGGTGGACCCGATCTGGAGCGTGGTCGGGATTGGCGACCTGGGCGGCGACGGCAAGGCTGACGTGGTGTTCCACAACAGCACCGACGGCGAAATCTATCTGTGGAACATGAATGGCGGCGTCATCGCCAGCCAGGGCAATGTGACCAGCGCCGGCCTGCCGGTGTTCCTGGACCCCGCGGTGTGGCACGGCCTGGGCGTGCGCGACTTCGACGGCGACGGCAAGGCGGACATCCTGTGGCAGGCCAATACCGGCCTGGTCTATGAGTGGTCGATGAACGGTAACGCCATCATCAGCCAGGGTTCGGTGGGCGCTGCCCCGGCCGATATCGCGCTGAGCGGCGGTGGCTCCTCCAGCTTCAGCGTGCTGGGCTTCGGCGAAATCAACGGCGACGGCAAGACCGACGTAGTCTGGTACAATCAGGCGGCCGGCGCCATTGAGTTCTGGTACATGAACGGCAGCAGCCACACGGTGAAGGCCATCACCCTCAGCCCGACGCTGGTCATCGACGGCGTGGGTGACTTCAACGGCGACGGCATCTCCGACCTGATCGGCCACGACGCGGCGGGCAACATCACCATAGCGACCATGGGCAAGAACATAGCTGGCGTCGGCACCGGGTCGGTGGCGTCGCTGAGCGTGGTTGCCACTGTCGATACCGCGGTGTGGAGCATCAAGCAGGTCAACGACTACAATGGCGACGGCAAGGCCGACGTCCTGTTCACTTCCACCACCGGCGATGTCTGGGTGTGGGAGATGAACTCCACCTCGATCATCGGCCAGGGTTCGCCCGGTCATATCGACGTGGCGCAGAACTGGACGCTTTACGCCTAAGGCAACGCCCCCTGCGGCATTGAACCGCGGCCGGCCCCTGCGCAGGGGCCGGCCGTTTTTAATTGAGGGCTGACGGGGTCAGCGCATCAGCGCCTGCAGCGTCGCTTCCATCTCGGTCAGGATCGTCGGGTCGTCGATGGTCGGCGGCACGGCATAGCTCTCGCCATCCGCGATCTTGCGCAGCGTGGCGCGCAGGATCTTGCCGCTGCGGGTCTTCGGCAGGCGCTGCACCACCATGGCGTCCTTGAAGGCGGCCACCGGGCCGATCTTCTCCCGCACCAGGCGGACCAGGTCGCGGGTGATGTCGGAGTCGTCCCTGATAACGCCGGCCTTAAGCACCACCATGCCCAGCGGCACCTGGCCCTTCAGGCTGTCCTTGATGCCGACCACGGCGCATTCCGCGACATCGGGATGCCCGGCCAGCACTTCCTCCATCGCCCCGGTGGAAAGCCGATGGCCGGCAACATTGATGATGTCGTCGGTGCGGGACATGACCCAGACATAGCCCTCGGCATCGACCATGCCGGCATCGCCGGTGTTGTAGTAGCCGGGGAAGGTCTCCAGGTAGCTTTCGCGGAAGCGGTCATCGGCCTTGTACAGCGTCGGCAGGCAGGCCGGCGGCAGCGGCAGCTTGATGGCCAGGCTGCCGATCTGGCCTGGCGCCACAGGCTGCCCGGCCTCGTCCAGCGCCTGCACGTCGTAGCCGGGGCTGGCCTTGCCGCCGCTGCCGGGGTGCATCTCGAACAGGCCGAGCCCGCGGAATCCTGAGGTGATGGCCCAGCCGGTTTCGGTCTGCCACCAATGGTCCACCACCGGCTTGCCGAGCAGCGCGTGAATCCATAGCTGGGTCGGCGGGTCGCAGCGTTCGCCGGCCAGGAACAGGGCCTCCAGCTTGCTGAGGTCGTATTGCGCCAGCAGCTTGCCCTCGGGGTCTTCCTTCTTGATCGCGCGAATAGCTGTTGGCGCGGTGAACAGCACCTTCACGCCATGCTGGGCGCAGACCCGCCAGAAGGTGCCGGCATCCGGCGTGCCCACCGGCTTGCCCTCGAACAGGACGGTGGTGCAGCCGGCCAGCAGCGGCGCATAGACGATGTAGCTGTGGCCGACGACCCAGCCCACATCGCTGGCGGTCCAGGAGACATCGCCGGGTTGCAGGCCGTAGATCATCCGCATGGAGTTGTGCAGCGCCACGGCATGGCCGGCATTGTCGCGCAGCACGCCCTTCGGCTTGCCCGTGGTGCCGCTGGTATAGAGGATATAGAGCGGGTCGGTGCCGGCGACGGGCACGCAGGGGTGCGGTTCGGCGGCGGACTCGGCGGCCAGCCAGTCCTCGTCGCGGCCTGGCTTCAGCGTGGCGGCCAGGGCTTCGCGCTGCCAGACCAGCACGCCGCCGGGCTTGTGCGGGGAGAGGTCGATCGCGGTATCCAGCAGCGGCTTGTAGGCGATGGTGCGGCCGGGCTCCAGGCCGCAGGAGGCGCAGAGGATCAGCTTCGGCTCCGCGTCCGCAATGCGGGCGGCCAGTTCGGCGGCGGCGAATCCGCCGAAGACCACGGAATGCACGGCGCCCAGCCGGGCGCAGGCCAGCATGGCCATGGCGGCTTCCGGCACCATCGGCATGTAGATGATGACGCGGTCGCCCTTGGCGACGCCGCGGGCGGCCATGGCGCCGGCCAGCTTGGCCACGCGGGCCAACAACTGGCTGTAGGTGGTGGTTTCCACCCGGCTGGTCATCGGGCTGTCCCAGATGATGGCGGCCTGGTCGCCACGGCCGGCGGCGACGTGGCGGTCCACCGCATTGTGGCAGGTGTTCAGCACGCTGCCGGGGAACCAGCGGCCATAGACCCCGGCGGAGGCGTCGAAGGGGGCGGTGGGGGCGGTGATCCAGTCGATCCCGCGGGCGGCCTGGGTCCACCAGTTCTCGGGGTGCTGGCGCCAGGCGGCATAGGTGGCGTCGTAGCCGGGTTCGGCCATGGTGGGGTCCTCCGCTTATTGGGGTCAGGCTTGCAGGCCGGGGTGGTGCGGGCAAGCGCGGTGGTTGCGTTCTGAGCCGGGGCGGTTCGGGCGGCCTTGCGCTGGCTCAGCCTGGCGTGGCCCGGGCATGAAAAAGCGCCGGGATTCGCACCCCGGCGCTGTTCCGTCTGGACGCACGTGGCGCCCTGGTTGCCGCTGCCTGCGACCGGAATGGGTCGGAGGCAGCGGCGAGGACGCTGTCCGGCTTCAGCGGCCGGCGTTTTCTTCCGCGAAGATGTCGCGGTCCTTGGTCTCGGGGATGAAGATGGTGCCGATGACGAAGGTGCCGACCGCGATCACGATCGGGTACCACAACCCGTAGAAGGGGTCGCCGCTCGACGCGTTCATGGCGAAGGCGGTGGCCGGCAGCAGGCCGCCGAACCAGCCATTGCCGATGTGGTAGGGCAGCGACATGGAAGTGTAGCGGATGCGCGTGGGGAACAACTCCACCAGCGCCGCGGCGATGGGCCCGTAAACCATGGTGACGTAGAGCACCAGGATGAACAGGATCAGGATCAGCGTGCCGATCTGCGGCTTGAAGATGTCCCAGGGGCTGTTCATCTTGGCAACAGACGGGTTGGACGCCGCCGGATAGCCGGCCGAGACCAGCGCCGCGGTCAGGCTGGCCGCGAAGGTCGGGCCGGACTGGATGCTGGTGCCGCCGACGCGGACCACGGTGGCGCTGCCGGCCGCGGTTTCCTCATTGGTGTAGCGCACCGAGGCACGGGCCAACGCCGCCTTGGCGATGTCACAGGTGTTGGTGAAGGTTTGGGTGCCGGTAGGGTTGAACTGGAAGGAACAGGTCGCCGGGTCCGCGGCGACCACCACCTGCACGCGCTGCTGCGCTTCGTACAGGGAGGGGTTGGCGGTGGCGGCCATCCAGTTGAACAGCGGGAAGTAGGTCAGCGCCGCGATCAGGCAGCCGCCGAGGATGATGGGCTTGCGGCCGATCTTGTCGGACAGCCAGCCGAACACCACGAAGAAGCCGGTGCCGAACAGCAGCGACCAGGCGACCAGCAGGTTGGCGGTGTAGCTGTCCACCTTCAGCACGTTGCCGAGGAAGAACAGCGCGTAGAACTGGCCGGAATACCAGACCACGGCCTGGCCGGCGGTGAGGCCGAGCAGGGCGAAGATGGCGACCTTGGCGTTCTTCCAGACGAAGAAGGCTTCGGTGATCGGCGCCTTGGAGTGGGTGCCCTCGGCCTTCATCTTGGCGAAGGCCGGGCTCTCGTTCAACTGCAGGCGGATCCAGAGGGAAATGCCGAGCAGCAGGATGGAAATCAGGAACGGGATGCGCCAGCCCCAGTCGGCGAAGGCGGTTGGCCCGAACTGGGCCTTCAGGATTTCCTGGGTGAACAGGATGACCAGCAGCGACAGGAACAGGCCGGCGGTAGCCGTGGTCTGGATCCAGCTGGTGTAGAAGCCGCGGCGGCCATGCGGGGCGTGCTCGGCCACGTAGGTCGCGGCGCCACCGTATTCACCGCCCAGCGCCAGGCCCTGCAGCATGCGCAGCACGATGAGGATGATCGGCGCGAGGATGCCGATCTGGTCCGAGGTGGGCAGGATGCCGACGATGAAGGTCGAGGCGCCCATGATCAGGATGGTGACGAGGAAGGTCCACTTGCGGCCGAGCATGTCGCCGAGGCGGCCGAACACCAGGGCCCCGAAGGGGCGCACCAGGAAGCCGGCGGCGAAGGCCAGCAGCGCGAAGATGGTGCGCGTGGTCTCGTTGAACTGGGAGAAGAACTTGGCGCCGATGACGGCGGCCAGCGAGCCGAACAGGTAGAAGTCGTACCACTCGAACACGGTGCCGGCGGAGGAGGCGATGATGACCTTCCGTTCCTCGGCGGTCATTGATCGGTTCGCCTGCTCGCTTGATGTGTGCGTTGCCATCCCGTGCCTCTTTGATTGGGGTTTGCCGTGTCGTCATGCCGTCCGGGCCGGGCCCTGGGCGCGGGCAAGGCCCGGCCGCAGGCCTCGCCTGGTCGTGCGGCTAAATTCGAGAAAATCAGGGGGCAACGTCAACCAAGTGTTCCATAAATTACAGTAAGTTTTTACGGGGTTAACATTTCTTATCAGTAATCTGAAAAGCGATGTTAACCATAGGCGGATCGAAAGAAGCGGCAGCGGCAGGACGCAGAAGCGCGCAACGATGGACGCTGGCGCG
>CANBNK010000013.1 GCA_947371015.1 Acetobacteraceae bacterium
CCGCGCAGGCGGCTCCCGCATGTCAGCGCCAGCGGCATGGCATCCGGGCGCCAGCATGCCTTCCCAAGCCGCAACTCCTGGGGCATTGACCGCGGCATGACGACCCCTCTCCGCTTGGGCCTCGCCTCCGCCCTGATGCCCTTCATGCGCCGCCTCGACCCCGAGAGCGCGCATACCCTGGCGCTGCGCGCCCTGGCCGCCGGCCTCGGGGGCCGTGGCCGTGGTGCCGATGACCCGGTGCTGGCCACAACCGCCTTTGGCCTGACCTTCGCCAACCCGGTCGGCCTGGCCGCGGGCTTCGACAAGAACGCCGTGGCGGTGCGCCCGCTGATGCAACTGGGCTTCGGCTTCGTCGAGGCCGGCACCGTCACGCCGCGCCCGCAGGTGGGCAACCCGCGCCCGCGCATCTTCCGGCTCACCGAGGACCGCGCCGTCATCAACCGGCTCGGCTTCAACAATGCCGGGCTGGCCGCCTACCTGGCGCAGCTGGCGGCGCTGCGCCGGCCGCTGCCGGCCCCGATCGGCGCCAATATCGGCGTGAACAAGGAAGGCGCGGACCCCGAGCGCGACTACCCCGCGCTTTACACGGCGCTCGCCCCGCTGGTGGACTACGTGGTGGTCAACGTCTCCTCGCCCAACACCCCGGGGCTGCGGGACCTGCAGGCGGAAGGCCGCCTCGCCTCAATTTTGCAGGCGATGCAGCCGGCCCGCGCGGCGCAGTCCCCGGCGCCGCAGATACTCGTAAAAATTGCGCCCGATTTGGCGAACGAAGCCCTGCCGGCGCTGGTGGAGACCTGCATCGCCCATGGCGTCGCTGGCCTCATCGTCTCCAACACCACGCTGGCCCGTCCGGGCACCCTGCGCAGCACCCAGCGCAGCGAATCCGGCGGCCTTTCTGGCGCGCCCCTGTTCCAGCGCTCCACGGAAATGCTGCGCCGCGTGTATCGGCTGGCTGGGGGCCGGCTGACGCTGATCGGCGTGGGCGGCATCTCCTCCGGTGCCGAGGCACTGACGAAGATCAAGGCCGGCGCCAGCCTGGTGCAGCTCTACAGCGCCTTCGCCTATGAAGGCCCAGCGCTGATCCCGCGCATCAAGCGCGACCTGACGGGCTTGCTGAAGCGCGGCGGATACAAATCTGTGGCTGATGCCGTTGGCGTTGACGCCTGAAGGACCGAAGCATGGACATTCTCGACGGCATTGCCGGCCTGGCCGACCGCTACGACGGCTATGTGCTGGACCTCTGGGGCGTGGTGCATGATGGCAAGCGGCCCTATGCGCCGGTGCCCGACGCGCTGGCCCAGCTGAAGGCGCGCGGCAAGCGCATCGTCTTCCTGACCAATGCGCCGCGGCGGTCCTGGTTCATCCAGGGCATGCTGGACCGCATGGGCCTGGACCCCGCCCTGTATGACGGCATCATGTCCTCCGGCGAAGCTACCTGGATGATGCTGCACGACCGTAAGCACCCCTGGTTCGCCAAGCTCGGTCGCCGCGCCTTCCACATCGGGCCGGAGCGCGACCTTTCCGTAGCTGAGGATGGCGTCGCCGAGCTGGTGGCGACCCCGGCCGAGGCCGATTTTCTGCTGAATACCGGCCCGGACCCCGACCGCGGTTCCCATAGTGCCGACCGCTATCTGCCGGCGCTGGAGGAATGCGCCCGCTACAAGCTGCCGATGGTCTGCGTGAACCCGGACCGCGCCGTCATGGTCGGCGGCGAGAAGCTGATCTGCGCCGGTGCCCTGGCCGACCTGTACAAGCCACTGCACGACGACATCTTCGAGGTCGGCAAGCCCGACCCGACCATCTACGAACCGGTCATGGACCTGCTGGGCCTGACTGACCGCCGCCGCGTGCTGGCGATCGGCGACACGCCGCACACGGATTTGGCCGGCGCCGACGCCGCGGGTATCGATTCGCTCTGGGCCATGACCGGCCTGGCGGAAGCCGCGCACGGCCCGAACCCGGACCCGGCGAAGCTGGCGGCCGAGGCGGCGCATGAGGGCGTCCGCCCCCTGGCCGCGGTGCGGGGGCTGCGCTGGTAGCCGGCCCATGCCGGTGACCAAACCCCCCATCTGGCTGCTGGTGGCGATGACGGGCCTCGGCCCGTTCACCATGCAGATATTGATGCCCTGCCTGCCGGCCTTGGCGACGGCGCTGGCCGTCTCCTACGCCACGGCGCAGCTGACGCTGTCCATCTATCTGATCGGCGTCGCCTTCGGGCAATTGCTCTACGGTCCCCTCTCGGACCGTTTCGGCCGCAAGCCGCTGCTGTCGCTGGGCCTGGTCTTCTACCTGTTCGGCAGCGCGCTGGCGGTGGTCTCCCCTTGGGCCTGGCTGCTGGTGGTGGCGCGGGTCATGCAGGCGCTGGGCGGCTGCGCCGGCCTGGTGCTGGGCCGCGCCATGATCCGCGATGCCTGGTCGCGTGAGCAATCCGCCAGCGTCATGGGCATCGTCTCCACCGCCATGTCGGTGGCGCCGATGGTGGCGCCCCTGCTGGGCAGCCTGCTGGAGGAGTGGTTCGGCTGGCGCGCCACCATGGCGGCCTGTTTCGCCTTCGGCCTGCCGCTGCTGCTGGCGGTGCGCTGGCGCCTGCCGGAAACCCTGGCCCAGCGCGTCGATATGCCGGGGCTGGAGGGCTTCGTCCGGGCCCATGTGGCGCTGCTGCGGGTGCCGGCGTTTCGCGGCTATTGCGCCATCACTGCCTGTACCACCTCGATCTTCTTCGCCTTCGCCGCCGGGGCGCCGCTGGTGGTGGTGGAAGGGCTGGGCCATGCGGCCACGACCTTCGCCCTGGCGCTGATGTTCATCTCCGTCGCCTGGAGCGCCGGCGCCTTCACCACCGCCCGGCTGGCAGCGCGGCGGGGCACCATGCGGCTGCTGCACTGGGGGGTCGGCATCGGCACCGCTGGCGCCGTGCTGGCGGTGGCCTTCATGCTGTTCCTGCCGGCGCATATCGCGCTGTTCTTCCTGCCGATGGTCATCGTCGCCTATGGCAACGGCATCACCCAGCCGAACGCCATCGCTGCCTCGGTCAGCGTGCGGCCGACGCTGGCCGGCACCGCTTCCGGCCTGATCGGTTCCACGCAAATGGCGGCGGGCGCTGTCATGACTGTGGTCGCCGGCAGCCTGGAGGATGGCAGCGGCGTGGCCACCGCCTTCTGCATGTTGGTGCCGGCCTTGGGCACGCAACTGGCGCTGGCCTATGCGCGGCGGGCGGCGATCTGAGTTGCCGCTGGCCGGCTGGCGCGAGCCGCCCGCCCAAACCAACAGGCACGGGCTCGCCCTGAGCCAAGGCGGAGAGCAGCGGCTGTGGTTAGCCTGAGACCGACACGCCGACAGGCGTGAGTCAGACCGTCAACGCCTCCGCCGCGCCGTTCAGCGGTTCGGCAAAGGCCGGCAACTGCTGGGCAATGGTGGCAAAGGCCAGGCGGGCAATGGTGCGGTAGCCGATATCGGAGAAATGCACGCCGTCATCGGCACGGAAGCGCCGCTCGGTCTGGCCGGGGCCGGGCAGGCTTGGGCGGAAATGCCCGGTCGGGTCGCTGGTGGCGTCCCAACTCGGCACCCACAGCGCCCCGGCGTCACGCGCCGCGGCTTCCTGAATCTCGTTCAGCTTGCGCGCCGCCCCGGCGAAGGCGGTGTCGCGCATGTTGGGCAGGCCGATCCAGGCCACCGTCACGCCCTTTGCGCGCGCATCGCGCGTCATCAGGGAGACCTTGGCGCCATAAGCCTCGGCGAAGGCCGGCGTGCCGAACTGGTAGCGGGCGCGGGCGCCACGATCGACCAGCGGGCGGAAGTCGTTGGCGCCGATCCAGGCCAGCATCAGGTTGGGCTGGTTGCGCGCCACGTTGTCCCGCGCCACCTGCACCCAGTCCCATTCGTCCGAACGGGTCAGGCCAGTGGAATGCCGCGTGCCGTTCACCACGCGTAGCGCCGGGCGGCGGCGCAGCGGCGGCTGGGTCGAGAGGTACAGGCCCTGCGCCAGCGAATCGCCGCAGTACAGCAGGGTCACCGCCTCGGGCACGGTGGCGCTGGACTCGCCGGGCTGCGCGGCAGCCTCGCGAATCAGAAACGGTGCGGCCAGGAGAGTTCCCAGCGCAATGCGGCGAGCTAAGGTGTTTGTCATGGGCGAATCGGAGCGGTCTCTCGCTATACGACAACGCTTCATCCTAAGGGTAGAGGCTCAGGCATTGGAGGCAACATGAAATCCATCGCCACGGTACGACGCCGGCGCGATGTGCTTTCCCAGTTGGGCCTTGGCCTGGCGTTGAGCGCCTGTGACACCAGCACCACGCGCCAGGCCGCGCCGGTCGCCGGCACCTTTCGCTCACTGACCGAACTTGGCGCCTGGCGCCCCGACTGGAGCGTGATGCCGGCGGTGGAAGCCGTGCCCTGGACCGCCTCGCCCAGCCAGCCGCTGGCGCCGCTGGCCCAGGCGCTGGCGCAGTTGGCCCAAGGGCGCACCCAGCAGCCGGTGCTGGTGCTGCAATTCGGAGACAGCCACACCGCCGCCAACTTCTTCAGCAGCCGGCTGCGCGCACTGTTCCAGGCGCGCTACGGCGCGGTTGGTCCGGGCCGGATGTCGCCCGGCGGCGCCGCGCCCAGCTACACCCGGCCGCCGCAGGTGCAGGTGGAACAGCAGGGCCAGTGGCAGGCCGCTTCAGCCCTGCGCGCCAGCACGCCCGGCCCCTTCGGCGTGGCCGGCTGGCGGCTGCGCGGCCAGGGCGCCGGCAGCCGGCTGGTGCTGCGCTCCACCGAACCCGAGGGTTTCGACCGCTTCACGCTGGACGTGCTGGTGCAGCCCGAGGGCGGTAGCTTCCGCCTGGCGCTGGATGGCGAAACCGGCCCGCAGCTCCGCGCCGCCGGGGCGCTGCGCCGCCGCGCGCCGATCCCGATGGAGTTGCCGCATCGCTACCGCGAGGTGGTGATGGAACTGGTCGGCGACGGCCCGGTGGACCTGCTGGGCTGGGGCGTTGAACGTCGCGGCGCCGGGGTGCTGGTGGAGGGCCATGGCATCAACGGCGCCACCATCGACATGCTCGGCAACATGGACCAGGACATCCTGGGCGGGGACCTGGCGGCCCGGCCGCCGGCGCTGATCCTGCTGGCTTATGGCACCAACGAGGCGGTGGACCCGGCCTTGAGCGAGGAAGCCTATGCCAGCGTGCTGACCGAACGCGTCCGCGCGCTGAAGCGCATGGCGCCACGCAGCGGCATCATGCTGCTGGGCACGCCGGATTCCGCCCGCCGTGCCAGGGGCGGCGCCGGGGCTGCGGCGTGCCGCGGCTGGCAGGCGCTGCCGGGCCTGGCCGCGGTGAAGGCGGCGCAGCGCCGCGTCGCCCGCGCCGAGAGCCTGGGCTATTGGGATTGGGCCGAAGTGACCGGCGGCAATACCTGCGCGCTGGACGCGCTGACCCGCAGCGCGCCCCGGCTGGTGCAGGATGACCACATGCACCTGACCGCGGATGGCTACCGCGCCAGCGCCGAGAGGTTGTTCCAGCACCTGATGCGCCCTGCTACGCTGGCGAACACGCAGACCTAGATCACCTTCCAAGCCGGGCCGACGCCGCATGCTGTTCCCCACCGGCGCCTTCGCGCTGTTCTTCCTGGTGGTCTTCGCGGCGCATTGGCTGCTGGTGCGCCATGCCTTCCGTCGCGCGCCGATGGCCGACCGCGCCATGCTGCTGGGCGCCAGCATGGTGTTCTACGCCGCCTGGGACATCCACTTCTGCCTGCTGCTGATCGCACTAGGCCTGTGGGCCTGGTGGATGGGGCTGGTGCTGGGCGCGCTGCCGCAGGCCGAGCATCGCCGCCTGCTGCCGGGCGCCGTGGCTGGGCCGCTCTGCGTCCTGGCCTACTTCAAATACGCCGACTTCTTCATCGCCGAGGCTGGCGGCGCCTTCACCTGGCTGGGACTGGAGCCGCCCGCTTTGCTCGGCGTGGTGCTGCCGGTCGGCGTCTCCTTTTTCGTGTTCCAGGCGCTGAGCTACATCCTGGACGTTCATCGCGGCGACGCCGAGGCCGAGCGCAGCCCGCTGAACGTGCTGGTCTATATCTGCTTCTTCCCGCACCTCGCCGCTGGTCCCATTGTCCGCGCGGCGCATTTCCTGCCGCAGGTGGCGCAACGGCCGGACGCCTCACGCATCCCCTTCGTCATGGCCGGGCTGCTGATCGCCGGCGGGCTGGCGAAGAAGCTGTTGCTGGCCAATACGCTGGCGGTGGAGCTGGTGGACCCGGTCTATCGCGACCCCGCGGCGGCCGGCGCGCTGGATGCCTGGCTGGCGTTCTACGGGTACGCCGCGCAGATCTACTGCGACTTCTCGGCGTATTCGGACATGGCAATCGGCGTGGCCGCGCTGCTGGGCTACCACTTCCCACGCAACTTCGACCAACCCTACCGCGCCGCCAGCCTGTCCGAGTTCTGGCGCCGCTGGCACATTTCCCTCAGCTCCTGGCTGCGGGACTACCTGTTCATCCCGCTGGGTGGCTCCCGCGGTGGCGAATGGCTGACCCGGCGCAACCTGATGCTGACCATGGTGCTCGGCGGGCTGTGGCATGGCGCGGCCTGGCGCTTCATCGCCTGGGGCGCGCTGCATGGCGGCGGGCTGGTGCTGGAACGGGCGCTCGGCTGGCGCGGGTCTAAGGTCGGCTGGCGCCGCTGGCTGGGCGTGGCAATCACCTTCCACGTCGTCTGCCTGGGCTGGGTCCTGTTCCGCGCGCCGGACCTGGCCAGCGCCGGCGGGCTGCTGGCAGCGATGGTCAGCGCCGAGGCCGCCACCACCGCGACGCTGAAGCTCGCCGCGCTGACCGCCCTGGCGCTGGCGCTGCACCTGCTACCCGGCGACTGGACCGAACGGCTTGAGCAGGCACTCGGCCGCGTGCCGGCGCCGGCCTATGGCCTGGCCTTCGGCCTGGCGCTGCTGATTTTGCTGACGCTGGGTCCGGTCGGCGTCGCGCCCTTCATCTACTTTCAGTTCTGACCATGTCGCATGACCTGCTGATTCCGCCGCTTCCTGCTACCGGCCGTGCGTCGCCGCGTTGGCGTGGCATGGATGACAGCTACGACCCCGGCAGCCATGATCCTCAGCGGCGCCACCAGCCCTGGCTGCCCGGCGCCGCGCCCCTGCCGGTACCGGATGATTTCTCGCGCTTCAGTGTCACCCACCGGCTGCGCGGCGTGGCGCTGGGCCTGGTGCTGGGCGTGCTGGTGCTGGCCATGGGCCGCTCGGCGCAGATCGTCGATGCCGCTTATGGGCTGGATACGCTGCCGGGTACGGAAACCATCATCGCCGCGGCCGAGGGTTGGCACGCAGCAATGACTTGGCTGGGCTTGCCCGAGGGCCTGGCGGCGCTGCGCGAGGCCGTGGGCGTCAGCGCCGAGTGAGCGCGGGGTGCCACGGGCCAGGCGGCCCTTGGTGCGGCAGGCTGAGTGGGGCGAGCCTCCCCCCGTCATCAGTCGGCGTATTGGCCGGCCGCCTGGATAATCGGCCGCCACTTGGCGATGTCCGCCATCCAGAACGCACGGTGCGCCGCCGGGGTCGCGCGGTCCTGCGCCACCGGGTCGGTGCCCAGCTCACGGAAGCGCGCAACCAGCCGCGGATCGCGCAGCGCAACCTGCAGCGCGCCGGAAAGCCGGGTTACGATCTCGGCCGAGGTGCCCTTCGGCGCGTAGAGGCCGTGCCAGACCGAGACCTCGAAGGCCGGCAGCCCGCCCTCGGCGCTGGTCGGCACGTTCGGCAGGGCGCTGATGCGGTTCTGCGTGGTCACCGCGAAGACCCGCAACTGGTGGCCCAGGATCTGTTCGGTGGTGTTGGTGGTCTGGTCGCACATCAGGTCGATGCGCCCGGCCAGCAGTTCCTGCATCGCCGGGCCGGTGCCGCGGAACGGCACGGTGGTCATCGGCGCGTCCACCGCCTTCATCAGCAGCAGCCCGCACAGGTGGCTGGCGGCGCCGATGCCGGCATTGGCGTAGTTCAGCTTGTCCTGGTCGCGGCGGATGATCGCCACCGCTTCGGCCAGCGTGGTCGCCGGGAAGTTGTTGCGGGCCACCAGCGTCATCGGCACTTCGGTCACCAGGCCGATCGGCTCAAACCCGCCGACGGGGTCATAGGCCAGGCGGCGATACAGGCTGGGCGTGGTGGCCATGCCGATATGGTGCAGCAGCACCGTATGGCCGTCCGGCCGGGCGTTTGCCACGCGCTGGGCGCCCAGCGTGCCGCCGGCGCCGCCGACATTCTCCACCACCATGGTCTGGCCCAGGTCGCGGCCCATGGCTTCTGCCACCAGGCGGCTCACCGTGTCGGTCGGCCCGCCGGCGGCGAAGGGTACGATCACGGTCAGCGTGCGGTTGGGGAAGGCCTGCTGCGCCTCGGCCGGAACGGCACTGAGGGCAGTGCCGGCGGCGAGCGCCAGCAACAGGCGGCGGGCAAGGCGGAGCATGGGGTATCCTCCCGGGCGACGGGGCCGGTTTCCGGTCCCGTTAACTGTTCTCAAGTGTTACCGCTTTGCGACGGATCAAGCGTCCATCTTCAGCGCGGCGATGAAGGCCGACTGCGGGATCTCCACCTTGCCGAACTGGCGCATGCGCTTCTTGCCTTCCTTCTGCTTGTCCAACAGCTTGCGCTTGCGGCTGATGTCGCCGCCATAGCACTTGGCGGTAACGTCCTTGGACATGGCGGAGATCGTCTCGCGCGCGATCACACGGCCGCCAATGGCCGCCTGGATCGGGATCTTGAACAGCTGGCGCGGGATCAGCTCCTTCAGCTTCTCGCAGATGCTGCGCCCACGCCGGTCCGCCTGGCTGCGATGCGCCATGAAGCTCAGCGCATCCACCGGCTCCGCATTCACCAGGATGCCGATTTTTACGAGATCGCCGGGCTCATAGCCGTCGATCGCGTAGTCGAAGCTGGCATAGCCGCGGCTGACCGACTTCAGCCGGTCGTAGAAGTCGAACACAACTTCGTTCAGCGGCAGCCGATACACCGCCATCGCGCGGCTGCCGACATAGGTCAACTCCACCTGCTGCCCGCGGCGTTCGCTGCACAGCGTCAGGATGCTGCCCAGGTATTCGTCCGGCACCATGATGGTCGCCTTGATCCAGGGCTCCTCGATCTCGGCGATCAGGCTGGGGTCGGGCATGTCGGCCGGGTTGTGCAACTCCTCCAGCGTGCCGTTGGTGCGGCGGATCTTATAGACCACCGAAGGCGCGGTCGCGATCAGGTCCAGGTCGAACTCGCGGCTCAGGCGCTCCTGCACGATCTCCAGGTGCAACAGGCCGAGGAAGCCGCAGCGATAGCCCATGCCCAGCGCCGCGCTGTGCTCGGCCTCGAAGTGGAAGCTGCTGTCGTTCAGCCGCAGCTTGCCTAGTGATTCGCGCAGCTTCTCGAAGTCGTCGGCGTCAACGGGGTACAGGCCGCACCAGACCACGGGGATGCTGGGCTTGAAGCCGGGCAGCGCCACGGTGGCGGGGTTGCGGTCGTCGGTGACGGTGTCGCCCACGTTGGTGTCGGCGACCGTCTTGATGGCGGCGGTGATGTAGCCCATCTCGCCCGGCCCGAGGGCCTCCACTTGCACCATCTTCGGCCGGAACACGCCCACCTGTTCCACGGTGTGGGTCGCACCGTTGGACATCATGCGGACCTTCATGCCCTTCTTCAGGTGGCCGTCGCGCACCCGCACCAGCACGACAACGCCCAGATAGGCGTCGTACCAGCTATCCACCAGCAGCGCGGTCAGCGTCTTCGAGGCATCGCCGGTCGGCGGCGGCAGGCGGGTGACGATGGCTTCCAGCACGCCCTCGATGTTCAGCCCGGTTTTCGCCGAGATCATCACCGCGTCGGAGGCGTCGAGGCCGATCACATCCTCGATCTGCTGCTTCACCCGGTCCGGCTCGGCCGCCGGCAGGTCGATCTTGTTGAGGACGGGCACGATCTCGTGGTTCGCGTCCATCGCCTGGTACACGTTGGCGAGCGTCTGCGCCTCGACGCCCTGGGAGGCATCCACCACCAGCAGGCTGCCTTCGCAGGCGGCCAGGCTGCGGCTCACCTCATAGGCGAAATCGACGTGGCCGGGCGTGTCCATCAGGTTGAGGACGTAGGTGTTGCCGTCCTTGGCCGGGTAGTCGATGCGCACGGTCTGCGCCTTGATGGTGATGCCACGCTCGCGCTCGATGTCCATGTTGTCGAGCAGCTGTTCCTTCATGTCGCGCGCCGCCACCGTGCCGGTGGTCTGGATCAACCGGTCGGCCAGCGTCGATTTGCCGTGGTCGATATGCGCGATGATGGAGAAGTTGCGGATCAGGTGCAGCGGCGTGTCGGTCATGGGAATCCGATGGCCGGCCGAAGGGGACCGGACCTTTGGGGCCTCAGATAAGGCAGGCGGGCGCCAAGTCCAAGCTTGGCGTGGCGCCCAAGGGGATTAAGCCTCGGGATTAACCACGCAGGCTTGCCCCCGTGGCCTTCACCACGGCGGCCACCACCTTCTCCGCGACTGCCTCGATCGCGGCATCGGTCAGGGTGGCGTCGCGCGGTTGCAGCGTGACCTGCACGGCCAGCGAGACCTTGCCCTCCGGCAGCTTCTCACCGGCATAGCGGTCGAAGATCGCGGCCTCCACGATCAACGCCTTGTCGGCGCCCAACGCCGCCCGGCGCAACGCTTCGGCGCTGACGCCGGCGTCCACCAGAAACGCAAAATCGCGCCGCACCGGCTGGAAGGCCGGCAGGTCCGGCGCGCCCCGCTTGCGGCGCTTGGGGTCCGGAATGGCGTCGAGGAACACCTCGAACGCCACGGCGGGGCCGGTGATGTCGAGCGCGGCACGGACCTTGGGGTGGATTTCGCCAAACGTCGCCAGCACGGTCTTCGGCCCCTGCCGCACCACGCCGGACCGGCCGGGGTGGTAGAAGCCCGGCGCATCCGTGGTGACCTGCACGCCGGCCATCGGCACGCCAAGCGCTGCCAGCACCGCCAGCACATCGCCCTTGGCGTCCATGGCATCCACCGCGCGGCTGGCCTCCGCCCAATGGCGCGGGGTGTGGCCGACGCGCACGCCGGCGGCCACCTGCAACTGCGTGCCGGGCCGATAGGCGGCGCCGAGTTCGCTCAGCGCCACATCCGGGTAGCCGCGCGCGGCGTTGCGGCTGGCCGCCAGCAGCAGGCTGGCGACGGGGGTCGGCCGCATCTGGTCCAGGTCCGCGGCGATGGGGTTCTCGACGCGCAGGCTATCGGGAGTGTCCCCGAACAGCGCGGCGGTCCGGCCTTCCATGAAGCCATAGGTCACGCAGTCCAGCATGCCGCGCGCCGCCAGGGTCCGCCGGGCCAGCACCGCCCGCGCCTGGCGCGGCGACAGCGCCGCCGGCGGCACCGCCGAGGCAACCGGCAGCGAAACCGGCGGGATGGTGTTCAGCCCGCGGATGCGCAGCACTTCCTCGATCAGGTCGCATTCCGGCTCGATCGCGGCGCAGCCCTCGGCGGCCTTGGCGGCGCGCTCCGGCGGCAGTTCCGGCGCCTGGGTCAGCTCGCCCGCGGCGATGATGTCATTGCGCCAGCTGGGCACCGCCACCGTCACCTGTGCCGCGTCCTGCGCCACCACGCTGAAGCCGAGCCGTTCCAGGATGCCCACCGCTTCCGCTGGCAGTACCGTGGTGTCGCCGCCATAGCTGGCCAGGCGCTCGAACCGCAGGGTGGCGTTGCGCTGCCAGGCCGGCGGGGTGCCGGCGGCAGCGACTTCGCTGGCCTCGCCGCCGCAGAGTTGCAGGATGGTCTGCGTCGCCAGCTCCAGCGCCAGGGCGGGCAGTGCCTGGTCCACGCCACGCTCGAAGCGGGCGCGGGCGTCGGTCCGCACGTCATGCCGCCGGCCCGAGAGCGCGATGCGGACGGGGTCGAAGATGGCGCATTCGATGAAGCACTCGGTGGTGCCCGCGTCGCAGCCGGTCGGCTCGCCGCCGATGATGCCGCCCAGCGCCTCCGGGCCGCTCTCATCGGCAATGATGCCGTCTTCCGGCGTCAGCGCGTAGGTCTTGCCGTTCAGCGCCAGCAGGCTCTCGCCGTCCTGCGCCATGCGCATCGTCAGGGTACTGCCCTTTACCTTCGCCACGTCGAACACGTGCAGCGGCCGGCCGAGGCCGTAGGTGAACAGGTTGGTCACGTCCACCAGCGCGCTGATCGAGCGCTGGCCGATGGCGGAGAGCCAGTCCTGCAGCCACTTCGGCGAGGGGCCGTTCTTCACCCCCCGCACGGCACGGCCCAGCACATAGGCGCAGGCGCGCGGGTCCTCGATGCGCCAGGAGAGCGGGCTGGCATAGGCTGGGGTGATCGTGGGCGGCACCAGCGGCTTCAACCGGCCAAGCCCGGCCGCGGCCAGGTCCCGCGCCACGCCATGTACGCTCAGCGCGTCGCCGCGGTTGGGCGTGACGCTGATCTCGATGACCGGGTCGTCCATGCCGGCCCAGGCGGCGTAGCTGGCGCCGATCGGCGCATCCGCCGGCAGGTCGATGATGCCGCTGTGGTCCTCGCCCAGGCCGAGTTCGCGGGCCGAGCACATCATGCCCTCGGACTTCACGCCGCGGATTTCACCCACCTTCAGCACCGTGCCGGTGGCGGGGATGGTGTCGCCGGGCATGGCCAGCACACCCACCAGCCCGGTCCGCGCATTCGGCGCGCCGCAGACAACCGACAAAAGCTTGCCGTCGCCGGCATCCACGGTCAGTGCGCGCAGCCGGTCGGCATTCGGGTGCTGCGTCGCCTCCACCACGCGGGCAATGCGGAAGCTGGCCAGCGCGCGGGCCTTGTCCTCGACGCCCTCGACCTCCAGCCCGATGCTGTTCAGGCAGGCCAGGATTTCGTCCAGCGACGCTTCGGTTTCGAGATGCGTCTTCAGCCAGGAAAGCGGGAACTTCATCTCACACACCCTCCGCCAGGGAAGGCGGGCTCAAGGGGTCGCTGGCCCAATGCTTCAGCCAGCGCAGGTCGCTCTCATAGAAGGGCCGCAGGTCCGGCATGCCATGCTTCAGCATGGTGATCCGCTCGATCCCCATGCCGAAGGCAAAACCCTGCCATTCCCGCGGGTCGATGCCGCAATTGGCCAGTACCTTCGCATGCACCATGCCGGAGCCCAGAATCTCCAGCCAGTCGCTGCCCTTGCCGAGTTCGCCGGTCTTCCGGTTCCAGCCGATATCCACTTCCATCGACGGTTCGGTGAACGGGAAGTAGCTGGCGCGGAACCGCACCGGCAGGTCGCGAATGTCGAAGAAGGTGCGCAGGAAATCGATCAGGCAGCCCTTCAGGTGGCCGAGCGTGATCCCGCGGTCGATCACCAGGCCTTCGACCTGGTGGAACATCGGGCTGTGTGTCGCGTCGTGGTCCGCCCGCCAGGTGCGGCCCGGCGCGATGATGCGGATCGGCGGTTCCTGCCCCAGCATGGTGCGCGCCTGCACCGGGGAGGTATGCGTCCGCAGCACGGGGCGCCGGCCATCCGGCCCCGCCGGCAGGTAGAAGGTGTCGTGGTCCTGCCGTGCCGGGTGGTGGTCGGGGATGTTCAGCGCGCCGAAGTTCAGCCAGTCGCTCTCGATGTCCGGGCCTTCCGCCACCGCGAAGCCCATGGCGCCGAAGATCGCGGTGACCTCCTCCATGGTGCGGCTGATCGGGTGGATGCCGCCGGCTTCCGGCCCGGCGGGCGGGAAGGGGCGGGGCGGCAAGGTGACGTCCAGCCGCTCGGCCAGCAGGCGGGCGTCCAGCGCGGCGTCTTCCAGCGCGCCGCGGCGGCCCTCCACCAGGGCCTCCAACTCGCCTTTCAGCCGGTTGAGGCTGGCACCGCGCTCCTTGCGCGCCTCGGGCGCGATGCCGCCCAGGCCCTTCAGCAGCCCGGTCAGGCTGCCCGACTTGCCGAGCACGGCCACGCGCACCGCGTCCCAGGCGCGCAGGTCGGTGGCGGCGGCCAGTTGTGCGGCGGTGCCCTCGCGCAGGGCGGCCAGGTCGTCGGTTTCGCTCATGCTACTGCGTCCTGCACACGTAAAAGGCCGCCTCCTCGCGGAAGCGGCCCTCTCGTAACTGCGTTACCCCTCACGGGGAAGACCCGGCAGGCGGTTTACCGCCAGCCGAGCCGCCGAACGGCGGCCGCCGGTAGTCCGGCGTAGCCAAGGGCGCGGATGCGCCCGCCCGGCGACTGAGGGCCTATGGTTTGTCAGGCGGCCGGGGCCGCCTCACGCGCAGCGCGGGCCTTGTCAACCAGCGCGGCGAAGGTGGTGGGGTCGTCGAAGGCGATGGTCGCCATCACCTTGCGGTCCATCTCCACGCCCGCGGCCTTGATGCCGGCGATGAACTGGGAATAGGTCATCCCGTGTTCACGCACCGCGGCGTTGATGCGCTGGATCCACAGGCCGCGGAACTCGCGCTTCTTGTTGCGACGGTCGCGATAGGCGTATTGCAGCGCCTTCTCGACCCGCTGCAGCGCGGGGCGGAATGTCTTGGACGAGCGGCCTACATAGCCCTTGGCGAGCTTGAGGACCTTCTTGTGACGGGCATGGGCGGTTACGCCGCGCTTAACACGTGCCATTTCTCAGCGCTCCTTACCGGCTCAGCCCATAGGGCAGCCACTGCATCACCGTGATCGCGTCCTGGTGGCGCAGCACCTGATTACCGGTGTTCTGCCGCTTCACCTTGGACGAACGGGCGGACAGGTTGTGCCGCTTCTTGCCAGGGCCGGCGAGAACCTTGCCGGTAGCGGTGATCTTGAAGCGCTTCTTTGCAGAAGACTTCGTCTTCATCTTGGGCATTTCGGACCTCCTATGCGGTCGTGGGTGCCTTCCCCGAAGGGAGGGCGGAACCGCGGCCTGGCATGCCCTACAAGCCAGTCGCGCGGGTGCCCGCAGGGTTGCCCCCACAGACGCGAAGGCGGGGGCTATAGCGGCGGCTGCCGCGGGATGCAAGCGGCGATGCAAGAGCCTGATCGGCTTAGGCGGAATCGCCGTAAGCCGTGAATCAGTCTCTCCAGCTACAAGCTTGGAGCGTGAGCGCGTCAGGCAGAAGCGATCACGCTCTAACAGGCTGCCGAAATTCTACCACGGAAGGACAACAAAGGTTGCAATGGAATCCGTCCGGGCCTTTGCCTGAAACTTCCTGTCGCTCCGCGTCGGCGCCGCGAATCAATGTTGCGGCGTCCGGTGCCGAAAATCGAATTTCCGCAGCCTGCTAAGCCCAACCGTGCTGCGGGCGCTATTCCAGCCCGACCAGGCCACGGGCGTAATCCCGCGCCTCGAACGGCCGCAGGTCCGCCGCCTTCTCGCCGACGCCGACGAAGTGGACCGGCAGCCCGAACTCCTGCGCCAGCGCCACCACCACGCCGCCCTTGGCCGAACCGTCCAGCTTGGTCACCGCCAGGCCGGAGACATCCACCATCTCCTTGAACACTTTTACTTGTTGCAGCGCGTTTTGGCCGGTGGTGGCGTCCAGCGTCAGCAGCACGGAATGCGGCGCGGTCGGGTCCACCCGGCGGATAACCCGTATAATTTTGCGCAGTTCTTCCATCAGGGCGGATTTGTTGTGCAGGCGGCCGGCGGTATCCACCAGCAGCACCTGGGTGCCGTCCGTGCGGGCCGCGGTCAGCGCATCGAAGGCCAGGCCGGCGGCGTCGGCGCCATGCTTGGCAGGGGCGTGGACGCGGGCGCCGGTGCGCTCGCCCCAGATCTGCAACTGCTCCACCGCGGCGGCGCGGAAGGTGTCACCGGCTACGAAGGCACAGCGCAGCCCCTCGGCGCGATACTGCTGCCCCAGCTTGGCGATGGTGGTGGTCTTGCCGGTACCGTTCACGCCGACCACCAGCACCACATGCGGCGCATGGCTGGGGTTGATCGGCATGGGCAGCGCGACAGGCGCCAGAATCTCGGCCAGTGCCTCGGCCAGCGCGGCCTTGACCTCCTCGTCCGTCACTTCCTTGCCGAAGCGGGTCTTGCGGAAACCCTCCACGATCCGGCGGCTGGCGGCCACGCCCAGGTCGGCCGAGATCAGCGTCTCCTCCAACTCCTCCAGCGCCGCCTCATCCAGCCGACGCTTCTTGAAGACGGCGGTGATGCTCTCGGTCAGCTTGGCCGTGGTGCGGGACAGCCCGGCCTTGAGGCGGGAGAACCAGCCGCCCTTCTGCTCGGGCTCGGGGTGGGGCTCAGGCTCACTGGTCGCCAGCGCCTCGGCGCCCTGCGGTGGCTCTGGCGTGGGCGGCGGCATGGCCGGGACCTGGTCGGCAGCGACCAGCTCGTACAGGCCGGGTGATGAAAAGGGCGGCGTCGCGGCCGGTACCGGGGCCAGGGCGGGTTCGCCGATGCCGATTGCCGGCGGCATGGGCGCGGAGGGCATCCCGGCTGGTGGCAACAGGCCCGGCGGCGGCGAGACGGTGGGTGCCGTGCCTTCCAGCGGTCCCTGCGTCGGCGCACCCTCGGGCAAAACTGGCGTTGTCGCGCCCGCTGACGGGACTGCTGTGGGCGCGCCAGCCGGCGATCCTTGTGTCGGCGCGCCTGCAGGCGCGACCGGCTCGGCCGCTTCCTCCTTGCCGCGAAGTCGGGTGATCCAGTCGCGCAGCGCCATCAGGCGGTCTCCGCCAGCAGGCCGTGGGCATCGGCGCCGGTCACCCGCAGCCGCCGCAACTCGCCGGGGCTGGCACTGCCGGAAAGCAGCCGCAGCGGGGCGAACTGCGCGGTGTGGCCGCGGTCGGGGTGTTCAAACAACACGGTTTCCTCGGCGCCCAGGCGCGCGGTGTAGAGCCGAGACGCCTGCGCGGCGCCGGCGGCGCGCAGCCTGGCCGCGCGTTCCTTGCGCAGTGCCACCGGCACCTGCGGCATCCGTGCCGCCGGGGTGGAGGGTCGCGGCGAATACGGGAAGACGTGCAGGAAGCTGAGGTCCATCTCCGCCACCAGGTCCAGCGTCTGCTGGAACTCGGCCTCGCCCTCGGTCGGGAAGCCGGCGATCAGGTCGGCGCCGAAGACGATGCCCGGCCGCAGCGCCCGCGCCCGTTCGGCGAAGGCCAGCGCGTCGGTGCGCAGGTGGCGGCGCTTCATCCGCTTTAAAATCAGGTCGGCGCCATGCTGCACGGAGAGATGCAAATGCGGCATCAGCCGCGGCTCCTCGGCGATCAGCCGCCACAGGTCGGCATCCACCTCCACCGGGTCCAGCGAGGACAGGCGCAGCCGCGGCAGGTCCGGCACCAGCGCCAGCAGTCGGCGCACCATCTGGCCCAGGCTGGGCGCGCCCGGCAGGTCCGGCCCGTAGCTGGTGATGTCTACGCCGGTCAGCACCACCTCGTTGTAGCCATGCGCCACCAGGGCGCGCACCTGCTCGACGATGACGCCGATGGGCACGGAGCGCGACGGCCCGCGGCCAAAGGGGATGACGCAAAACGTACAGCGATGGTCGCAGCCCTGCTGCACCTGCACGAAGGCGCGCGCCCGATTGGCGAACTCGGTCACCAGGTGCGCTGCCGTCTCGGTGGCCGCCATGATGTCCGAGACCGGCGGCGCCGCGCCCAGCACCCAGGCTTCCGGCTTCAGCTTTTCCGCGTTGCCCAGCACGCGGGTCACGCCCGGGATTTCCGCCCACTTCTCCGGCGCGATCTGGGCGGCGCAGCCGGTGACGAGGATGGTCGCTTCCGGGTTTTCCCGCGCGGCCCGGCGGATCGCCTGGCGCGCCTGGCGCTCCGCCTCGGCGGTCACCGCGCAGGTATTCACCACGATGGTGCGGACATGCCCGGCCTCGGTCGCCAGCGCGCGCATCGCCTCGCTCTCATAGGTGTTGAGCCGGCAGCCGAAGGTCAGCACCTGCACGCCCGCGGCGCCGCCGCTGGCCGCGCCTGCCAGGTCATGCTCGCTCACAGCGTGATCTCGCCGAGGAAGCTGGTGGCGACGGGGCCGGTCATCAGCACGTGGTCATCGGCGCGCCATTCCATTTCCAGCACGCCGCCGGGCAATTCGACGCTGGCGCGGCGGCCGGTGAGCCCCCGGCGCGCGGCATTGACGATGGTGGCGCAGGCGCCGCTGCCGCAGGCCAGCGTCAGCCCGGCGCCGCGTTCCCAGATGATGAGTTTGATGCGGTCGGGCGCCAGCACCTGGGCGAAACCGATGTTGGCCCTGTCGGGGAAGACCGGGTGGCGTTCCAACTGCGGGCCCAGCGCCGCCACGTCCAGCGCGGCCAGGTCCTCCACGAAGAAGGTCGCGTGCGGGTTGCCCATGCTGCATGCCGCCGGGTCTGCCACCGGGCCGAGCGCCAGCGGCACATGCAGCGTATCGGCCGGCGCGGCCAGCGGCACGTCCCGCCAGTCCAGCCGCGGCGCGCCCATATCGGCGCACCACAGCCCACCGGCCAGCCGCCGCACCGGCAGGTCGCCGGCGATGGTGCGTACCGTGACGCGGTCCCGCCCCAGCTCATCCGCCACCAGGCTGGCGATGCAGCGCGTGGCATTGCCGCAGGCCCCGGCCTCGGAGCCATCGGGGTTGCGGATGCGCATGAACACGTCGGCTTCCCCTGGCGCGCCCTCGGTCGTCTCCAGGATGATGACCTGGTCGCAGCCCACGCCGCGCTGCCGGTCGGCCACGCGGGCGGCCCGTTCGGGGGTCATGCCAAGGTCCGCCCGCCGCGCGTCGAACACGCAGAAGTCGTTGCCCAGGCCATGCATCTTGCGGAAGGGGGTCATGCTGCGTTCCATATGCCCTGCCGGCCCCGCGGAAAAAAGCCCCGCTGCCGCAGCCCAGCCCTGCAACCGCGCCGGGCGAAGACACCGGCGGCGCGACCGGCGCCGTTTGGGGTACCACGGGGCGGCGCACGGCACCCTTCCGCTTCCGCGACGTCAGCCGGGCGGTGGCGCAGCCCTACCGCCGGAGGATGCCGCCCAGCACGTTGCGCAGCACCGCATTGGTGATCTGCCGCCCCACCGTGCTGCCGACGCTGCGCGCCACGGATTTGGCGATCGCCTCGCCAACGCCCTGCCGCTTGCCGCCGCCCGAGAACACGTCCGTCCAACTGCCCGACGGCGCCGGGGCCTCCGGCGCCTGTTGGCGCGGTGCGGGCATGCGTGGCTGTGGCGGCATCGGCAAGGGGGCCGGCGCGGGGCGCGCGCCGCCGCCGGTGCTGGGCACGCTGCCGCCACCACCAGCGCCGGGTGCCGGCTGGGCCATGTTGCCCCAGGGGTTGTCGCGGCGCGTCGGCGCCGGCGTGGTCTGCTGCGGCCATGGCTCGGCCGGGACCGTGGTCGCGCGGCCGGCCAGGCGCTCATAGGCGCTGTCGCGGTCCACCGCCGCCTCATACCGCCCGGCCAGCGGGCTGCGGGCGATGATGGCGGCGCGTTCCTCGGCGGTAATGGCACCGATCCGGCTGCGCGGCGGGCAGATCAGCGCGCGTTCCACCGGGCTGGGCGTGCCATCCGCGGCCAGGGTGGAGACCAGCGCCTCGCCCACCGCCAACTCGCCGATCGCCTGTTCCACGTTGACGCGCGGGTTCGGCCGGAAGGTGCTGGCCGCCGCCTTCACCGCCTTCTGGTCCTGCGGCGTGAAGGCGCGCAGCGCGTGCTGCACCCGGTTGCCCAACTGTCCCAGCACGGTATGCGGCACGTCCAGCGGGTTCTGCGTGACGAAATAGACGCCGACCCCCTTGGAGCGGATCAGCCGCACCACCTGCTCCACCTTTTCCACCAGCGCCTTCGGCGCGTCGTTGAACAGCAGGTGGGCCTCGTCGAAGAAGAAAACCAGTTTTGGGCGTTCCAGGTCGCCAGCCTCGGGCAATTCCTCGAATAATTCTGACAGTAGCCACAGCAGGAAACACGCATAAAGCCGCGGCGACTGCACCAGCTTGTCGGCGGCCAGCACGTTGACGGCGCCGCGCCCGTCCGGCGTCAGCAGCATCATGTCGGCCAGGGCCAGGGCGGGTTCGCCGAAGAAGTGCTCGGCGCCCTGCTGTTCCAGTTGCAGCAGCTTCCGCTGGATGGTGCCGATGGTGGCCGTGCTGACCTGGCCATAATGCGCGCGCAGCGCATCGGCCTGGTCTGCCACATGGGTCAGCATGGCCCGCAGGTCCTTGAAGTCCAGCAGCAGCAGGCCTTCGTCATCGGCCAGCTTGAAGGCGATGCTCAGCACCCCCTCCTGCACCTCGTTCAGTTCCAGCATGCGGGCCAGCAGCAGCGGCCCCATCTCCGCCACCGTGGCGCGCAGCGGGTGACCCTGCTGGCCGAACACGTCCCAGAACACCACCGGCGCCGGCTCATAGCCGAAATCCGCCTCGCCCAGGTCGCGGGCGCGGGCTTCCAGCTTGGGGTTGGGCTTGCCTGGCTGGCTGATACCGGCCAGGTCGCCTTTCACATCGGCGCAGAACACCGGCACCCCGGCGCGGGAAAAGCCTTCGGCCAGCACCTGCAACGTGACGGTCTTGCCGGTGCCAGTGGCGCCGGCCACCAGGCCGTGGCGGTTGGCACGGGAAAGGGTCAGCAGGCACGGCGCCTCGCCCTTGCCGATGAGGATGCTGTCCGCCATGTCTCCGCTCCCGACCAAATCTTTCCCATAATGGCGGCGTCGCAGCCGGGGGGCAAAGGGCGGGCGCGGCGGCGACGTGCGAGGGTCAGAACGGCGGGCACATGTTCGCCGCCCCGCAACTTGTGAATAATTCAGAATTAATCGGAGTTCGGACTCAACCATCCGCGATGAGGAACGCCTTCATGCGACCGCCCGGCCTTGCCACCCTGGGCTTGCTACCGCTCGCCGCCTGCTCCACCGAAGGCATGGTCACCGGTGCAACCAGCGCTGCGCCCCTGCCGCGCGCTGCCGCCTGGTTGGTCACCGCCCATGGCTGCGAGGATGCCAGCCTGTGCGAAACCATGCGTCTTGCGGTTGCGCAGCAGGTTCTTGGCGCCGGTCTCGCTGAGCGCATGGCTGTCGCTGGCCAACCGGCCGACCGGGCGTTGGATATTCAGGTCACCCAGGTGCGGGCAGTCTCCGGCACCGCGCGGGTGATGCTGGGCGCCATGGCAGGGCGCAATGTGGTTGCCGCGACCAATACGGTGCGCGCGCCCGACGGGACGACGCTGCGCAGCTTCAAGGTGGAAAGCGCCTCGGCCCGCTGAGCGGTGAGACCAGCATGACCGATGCGGTGCGGCACTTCGCCGCCGACACCACCTCGGGCCTGTGCTGAGACGCAATCCCGGGCGGCAAGGCCGCCTGCCCGTCCGTTACTCGTCCAGGCTGCCCCGGCGGAGGGGGCAACGCGTTCAGGCCCGTACGGCATGCCTGGCCGCAGTTGCGCCACCAGCTTCGTAACCTGCAGCCTGCTGACAATGGGCTTCCAACGCCTGCTGCTACTGAACCGCCCGTGGCGGCCCTATCGACCCGATGGCGGTGGCGGCACGCAAGCTGGCGCGTGAGTTCGGCATCCCCATCGTCCCGGTACCCTGCCCGCTGCGATGGGGAGGGATATGCGGTGCCAGGGGCGGCGACACCCGAGGGTCAACGCGCCAGCGCGGCGGCAACGCTGGCGTTGCCCTGGCAGGCGCCATCCTCATGCATCTGGCCGCCGCGGCAGGTCCAGCGCAGGGACTCGGTGCCGGCGTCGCGCCGCCAGGCCAGGCTGGTGCTCGCACCGCTGCCATTTTCCAGTGTCAGGGACACAGTCATCCGGCCGGCCTGCGGACCAGGCCGGGTCACCTGTGCGGCGTGCACCGCCAGCCCGGGCAGGTCCCGCCATGCGGGCCCGCGCAGTCGTGCCCGCCAGCGGCCCCCTGCGCCACCAGGCTGCCCGGAGAGCAGTGCTGCCCGCAACTGCGCCAGGGCCTGGCGCCCTGCAGCCGCAAGCGCCGCCGGCTCGGCGCCGGGCAGCAAGCCGCGCAGCGCCAGGCGGCCGGGGTGGGAAAAGGCGCGCAGCGTGGGCAGGGCGTCGGACATGGCCCAAATCTGCCCGGCCAGGCCTCAACAAATCACGACCGCTGCCGTGGGTTATTCGTCCGCCACCGCGAACAGCAGCAGCAGCGTCCGTTGCAGCATGTTCTGATTGTCGTCGGAAACTACCGCCAACAGGCTGCGGCCGCCATGCCTGGCCACCGCGACGCCTTCGTAATTGTCGGTCGGCAACGGGGGTTCCAGGCGCAGCAACTCCTCGCCCTCCAGCACCGCGCCCTCGGCCGCTTCGGTCAGCTGCCGGGCGCTCAGCCGCACCAGCCGGCCGCGGAAGCCGCCGAAGACGGAAAAGCTGCGTTCCAGCACCAGCGCCCCGCCATCCGGCAGGCCATGGGCGTCGCAGGGGTCCATCGGCTCCTCGCAGCGATAGCTCAGCCGGGTCCAGCCCCGCTGCGGCCCGCCCAGCCAAACCCGGCGGACGCGCGTAGCCTGGCCGGCCATGTTCCAGCCCTCGGCGATCATCAGCCAGCGGCCATCGGCCAGCACCGCCAGGCTTTCCAGCCCTCCATTGCCGGGCGCTTCCGCCAGCTCCGGCGGCGCTTCCACGTAGCGTGCTGGGGCGTCCAGCCGGGCATAGCTGCGCAGCCGGTGCCAGCGCTCGAAGCTGACCAGCCAGTCGCCATTGGGCAGCCGGGCCAGACCCTCGGCATCGCCGGTGAAGCCGCGCGGCAGCGAGGCGCCGGCGCCATCCCGCAACGGGCCGCTGCGCAGGTCGGTCAGGCCCAGCGGCTTCAGCTTGGCGTCCAGCACCAGCCGCGCGGTCAGCCAGCGCCCGATATCGGCAATGGCGGTCAGCTGCAGGTCATCGGTCAGGTGCAGGCCGGATAGCCCCCCGAAGCCGAGTACCGTGTTGTCGATGATCAGCCCGCCCAAGGGTTCCAGCTTGCAGCCGGGCAGCGCCGGCAGCGCCAGGGGCCTGGCCGCGAGCAGGGTGACGCGCGGCGAGGCGACCTGCGCCTGCGCCCGGCCGGCCGAGAGCAGCGCCGGCGCCGCCAGCAACAGGCCGCGCCGATTCATGCGGGGAAAGCCTAGCCGACGGCGGCGGAGGACAGCGTCGCGGCGCGCTGCCAGGCTTCGGCGGCGTCCTCGTCGAACAACTCTGCGAGTTTCTTCATCATGGTGCCGCCCAGCTCCTCGGCATCCACGATGGTCACGGCGCGGCGGTAGTAGCGCGTCACGTCATGGCCGATCCCGATGGCGATCAGCTCGACATCGTTGCGGCCCTCGATATCGCCGATGACTTTTCGGAGATGCCGTTCCAGGTAGTTGCCAGGGTTCACGCTCAGCGTGCTGTCATCCACCGGCGCGCCGTCCGAGATCACCATCAGGATGCGGCGATGTTCCGGGCGGTTCCGGATGCGCTTGTAGGCCCATTCCAGCGCCTCGCCGTCGATGTTCTCCTTCAGCAGCCCCTCGCGCAGCATCAGCCCGAGGTTCTTGCGGGCGCGGCGCCAGGGCGCGTCGGCGGCCTTGTAGACCACGTGGCGCAGGTCGTTCAGGCGGCCGGGGTTGCGCGGCTTGCCGTCCTGCACCCACTTCTCGCGGCTCTGGCCGCCCTTCCAGGCGCGGGTGGTGAAGCCGAGGATTTCCGTCTTGACAGCGCAACGCTCCAGCGTGCGGGCCAGGATATCGGAGCACATGGCGGCCACCGTGATCGGCCGGCCGCGCATGGAGCCGGAGTTGTCGATCAGCAGCGTCACCACGGTGTCGCGGAAATCGGCCTCGCGCTCCCGCTTGTAGGTCAGCGACAGCATCGGGTTGGTGATGATGCGGGACAGCCGGGCGGCGTCCAGCATGCCTTCCTCAAGGTCGAATTCCCAGGCGCGCTGCTGCTGCGCCAACAGCCGGCGCTGCAGGCGGTTGGCCAGCTTGGAGACCACGCCCTGCAAATGCGAAAGCTGCTGGTCCAGCTGCTGGCGCAACCTAGCCAGCTCCTCGGGGTCGCAGAGGTCATCGGCCTCGACGATTTCGTCGAAGTTGGTGACGAAGGGGTGGTAGCGGCTGGTGTCATCCGTATGGACAACCTCCTTGCGCTGCTGCGGCCCGCCCGGCTTGTCGTCGCCCTCGGCGGCGGCGCCTTCCTCATCCGATTCCTGAGCTTCCTCCTCGGAGGCTTCGCCCTGCATCGTCTCCGGCTGGGCGCCGAGCATGGCCTCCTGCTCGGATGCCTGGGCCTCGCCCTCGCCGGACTGGTCCTGCTGGCTGGTGGACTGGTCGCCCTCCTCGCCCTCTTCCTCCTGCTCGGACTCGGTCTCCACCTCGGCTTCCGCCAGGTCGAGCGCGGCCAGGAACTTGCGAGCGGCCTTGGCGAAATGGTCCTGGTCGTCGGTGGTGGTGGCCATCTCGGCCAGGGCGTCCTGCGCCTTTTCGTCCAGCGAATCGCGCCACAGGTCCAGCACGCGCTTGGCCGCATCCGGCACCGGGCGGCCGGTGATGCGTTCCCGCGCCAACAGGGAGAGCGCGGCGGGCAGCGGCAGCTGGTCCTTCCGCGTCATCCGGTCATAGCCTTCCTGCTCGCAGGAATCGGCCAGCCGTGCCGCCAGGTTGTGCGCCACGCCGGCCATGAACTTGCTGCCCACGGCCTCGACGCGCACATCCTCCAGCGCGTCGAATACCTCCTTGGCCTCGCGGCGCTGGGGCATGCGGCTGGCGTGCACGCTTTCATTGTGATGGCGGATCTTCAGCGCCGCGGCATCGGCGGCGCCGCGCAGCTTGGCCATTTCGGCCGGCGGCAGGGTGCGGGTGGGCAGCGGCAGGCGCACGCGCTTGCCGGAAACCCCGCCTGGGCCGGGCTGGAAGGCCACCTGCACTTCGTTGTTCGCGTGCGCCACGGCGCGCAGGGCGCCGGCGGTGGCGCGCTTGAACTCTTCCTGGCGGGTAAGGTCTTGCTTGGTCATCTAAGTCTGGCCCTTGCGTGGCTCGGGCTGCCGGCCCGCCTGCTGAACTCGGGCCACTGGCCCGGCTTGTGCAGCACGGCCGCCGGCCCGGTCTATCGAATGTCGGCCACCGGCCTGGCTGAGACGGCGCCCCACCGGCGCGCCGTCATCGGGTGAGGCCAGGCCTCAGCCCGCCTTCTTCAGCAGGCTGCCGCTCGGCAGATCCTCGTTGAAGCAGCGCTGGTAGTATTCCGCCACCGTGGCGCGCTCGGCCTCGTCGCACTTGTTCAGGAAGGTCAGGCGGAAGGCAAAGCCGACATCGCCGAAGATCTTGCTGTTCTCGGCCCAGGTGATGACGGTACGCGGGCTCATCACTGTGCTGATGTCACCGGCGATGAAGCCGGCGCGGGTCAGGTCGGCAAGCGCCACCATGCTCTCGACCATCTTCCTGGCCTTGGCATCGCCTTCCTGGCCCATCTTGGCCAGCACGATGCTGGTTTCCTGCGCATGCGGCAGGTAGTTCAGCGTCGCCACGATGTTCCAGCGGTCCATCTGGCCCTGGTTGATCTGCTGCGTGCCATGATAGAGGCCGGTCGTGTCGCCCAGGCCCACCGTGTTGGCGGTGGCGAACAGGCGGAACATCGGGTGCGGCCGAATGACGCGGTTCTGGTCCAGCAGCGTCAGCTTGCCTTCCACTTCCAGCACGCGCTGGATCACGAACATCACGTCCGGGCGGCCGGCGTCGTATTCGTCGAACACCAGCGCGCAGGGGTGCTGCAAGGCCCAGGGCAGGATGCCTTCACGGAACTCCGTGATCTGCTTGCCATCCTTCAGGACGATCGCGTCCTTGCCGATCAGGTCGATACGGCTGATGTGGCTGTCCAGGTTGACGCGGATGCACGGCCAGTTCAGCCGTGCCGCCACCTGTTCGATATGGGTGGACTTGCCGGTGCCGTGATAGCCCTGGATCATCACTCGGCGGTTGTTGCCGAAGCCGGCGAGGATCGCCAGCGTGGTCTCCCGATCGAAACGATAGGTCGGGTCCAGTTCCGGCACGTGTTCCGTGCGGAGGGAGAAGGCCGGGACGATCATGTCCAGGTCCAGGCCGAACACATCCCGCACATTCACGGTGGTGTCGGGCGTGTTGATCGCCGAGGTGGGCTGGGGATCGGCGAGGGCAGCAACCTTGTTCATCGGCATCCGCTCAGGTTCATTCTTGGAAAGTCTAGGCCAGGGTGGCGCGGCAGGCTACCCGCGCTGGCGGAAAAGGCCAGCCCTTGCTTGCGGAGGCACTTCAGCCCGCCGATGCCGTGGCCGCCGGGCGGTCCGCGGCGGTGGCCGCCAGCCGATGGCGGACCAGGCTGTAGGCCCGGTTCACGTCCTTCAGCTTTTCCTCGGCCTCGCGGTCCCCGCCATTGGCGTCCGGGTGGAATTTCTTGGCCAGCTCGCGATAGCGGTCGCGCAATGCCAGCGAGTCCACCGGCCATTCGAGCCCCAGAACGTCCAGCGCCGCGCGCAGTTCGGGCGGCGGGCCGACCTTTTGTTCGCGTGGCTTGACCCGGGACTGATGCAGCGGCGTGTCGCGCAGCATGCCCAGCGGGTCGCGCGTCCATTCCTCGCTGAACGGGTTGAGCCCGCCCAGCCGGCCCAGCGGCCAGGTCGGGCGGTGCCCGACGGCATCGCTGCGCAGGTTGGCCTCGATCTCGGCCTCGTTCATGCCCTTGTAGAAGTCCCAGGTGCTGTTGAACTCACGCACATGGGGCAGGCAGAACCATTGGTACTGGTTCAGTGACATGCGGGATTTCGGCGCCCGGTATTCGCCCGCGACGGCGCAGCCCGGCGCCTCGCAGGGGCGGGGCGGGAAACTGCTCTCTCCGGCGTCTCTGCGAACGGCGCGTCTGGCCATGGTGCGGTTATGGGGAAGCGGGGGAGAGGGCGCAAGCATGCTTGGCAGCCGCGCCGCGGAAGCCGAGACTGCGTGGATGCCCAACCGCGCCCAACGCATCCACGCCACACTGACCCAGGCCTTCGCCCCCGCCGTGCTTGAGGTGCAGGACGACAGCCACCTGCATGCCGGCCATGCCGGCGCCGCGCCTGGGGGGGAGACGCACTACAGCGTGCGCCTGGTCAGCCCTGCCTTTGCCGGCCTGGGCCGGCTTGCCCGCAGCCGGGCGGTGCACGCCACGTTGGCCGACGAGTTCGCCGGCGGGCTGCACGCGCTGGCGCTGAAGTTGCAGGCCCCTGGCGAGGGTTAGCAGGCTGCGGAAATTTGATTCGCGGCGCCGACGCGGAGCGACAGGAAGTTTCAGGCAAAGGCCCGGACGGATTCCATTGCGACCTTTGTTGCCCTTCCATGGTAGAATTTCCGCAGCCTGTTAGGCGCTGGGTCGCACCCGATAGACTTCGATGCCCGCGCCGGCGGCCTCGTTGAAGATATCCGGCTTCACCACGGAAACCCGGCAGGCCTCCACCACGGGGTTGCCGAAGCACAGCCCGACCAACTCCTCGACCAGGTCTTCCAGCAGCGGCGTATGCGGCCGGCTGGGCCAGCCCCGCAGCGCGGCGCGGATCGGGTCGTAGTCGATGAAGCCATTCGGGTCGCCGCCGACGCCCTTGGCTTCGCTGTGGGCGTACATTTCAACGTTCACCAGCAGGCGGGTCGGGCGCTCGGGGTGCTGTTCCCAGGGATGCAGGCCGACCTGCGCCTCCACCATCACGTCGCGCAGCATGACCTTCACATGGCTGCGGGCGCTGTCCCACAACGGTGAGAAGCCGGTCACTCCGCCGCGCCCGCTTGGGCGTCGGCCGCCGCGCCCGCTTGGGCGTCGGCCGCGGTGCCCGCGCTTTCCGCCGCATTGGCCAAATGCGGCCAACGCGCCAGGCTGACCGGGCTGTCCGGCGCATAGGCGATGCAGGTGCCGAGCAGGCCGGGCATCGCCGCGGGGGCTGCCACTTCGCCGCTCGCCACCTTGGCCAGCATCGCCTTCTCCCGCGCCCGGCGCACGGGGTAGAGGGTCTGGAACGCCACTGTCGCCATCTGGCCCAGCAATTCCCGCAAGTGGGTGCAGCCATGCACACCGCCGACGCGCTCGGCCACCTGGCGGTTGAAGCCGGGGCCGATCTTCAGCCCGGCCAGCTTGCTGAAGTTGGGCGCGGCGCCGGGGCAGATATCGTAGGGGGTGAAGTCGCTGCTGGCCTCGCAGGCCTGCACCAGCATGTCCACGTCCACCACCAAGCGCAGCCACATGCCATGGATCGGCCGCCCGGCCGGCACGGTGGCATCGGGGTCCTCGTCGTTGTGGACCGTGGTCTTGCGGTCGGTCAGGTGGGCTTCGATGTCGAACAGGCCGTCGGCGCGCTCATAGCCGCGCAACTCGATGTCGCGCAGGTGCAGCAGCTTCCGCTCGACCGGGGCGGAAAGGGGCATGGCAGGCTCCCGCAGGAATGACGCAGTGCAATAGGGAATGCAGCCATGCCACGCGGGAAGGGGCAGGTCCAGCCGGCCCCCCATGCCAGGCCGATGCTACGGCAGCACTTTCCCCGGGTTCATCATGCCACGGGGGTCCACCGCCGCCTTGATCGCCTGCATCAGCGCCAGTTCGGCCCCGCCGCGCCAATCCTCCATCATGTCGGTCTTCAGCCGGCCGATGCCGTGTTCGGCGCTGAAGCTGCCGCCGAGGTCGCGGACCACCTCGTTCACCGTGTCCATGATGTCGTGGCTGCGGGCCAGGAAGGCGGCGGGGTCCATGCCCACCGGCTGTTCCAGGTTCATGTGGATGTTGCCATCGCCGAGATGCCCGAACGGCACCGGCCGCACCCCGGGGATCAGCCGGCGGCAGGCCTCCGACGAACGACGGATCAACTCCGGCACCTTGGAGACCGGCACCGAGACATCGTTCTTCACACTGGCGCCCTCGCGCTTCTGCGCCTCGGGGTGTTCCTCGCGGATGCGCCAGATTTTTGCCTGCTGTGCCGCGCTTTCGGCGATGGCGGCGTCCAGCACTTCGCCGGCTTCCATGGCGGTTTCCAGCACCGCTTCCAGCAGCCCGCGCAACCCGGCCTCGGGGCGGGAGGAAGCCAGGTCCACCAGCACGTAATGGTCGTGCCGGCCTTCCAGTGGGTTGGTGCAGCCCTCGATATGCTTCAGCGCGAAGCCGACGCCCTCGCCCGACAGGTATTCGAAGGCGCGTACCGCGGTCTCATCGCGGTCGCGGAAGCGGCGGAACAGGCTCAGCGCCGCGTCCTCGTCGCGCACCGCGCAGAAGGCCACGGCGCTTTCCCGGGCGCGCGGGAACAGCCGCAGCACGGCGGCGGTGATGAAGCCCAGCGTGCCCTCGGCCCCCACGAACAGGTGGCGCAGCGCGTAGCCGGTATTGTCCTTGCGCAGCCGGCGCAGGCCATTCCAGACTTGCCCATCCGGCAGCACCACTTCCAGCCCCAGCATCAGTTCGCGCGCATTGCCGTAGCGCACCGTGGTGTTGCCGCCGGCATTGGTGGACAGCACGCCGCCGATGGTGGCGCTGCCCTCGGCGCCGAGCGATAGCGGGAACAGGCAGTTCGCTGCGGCGGCGGCGTCCTGCGCGGCCTTCAGGATCACGCCCGCTTCGCAGGTCATGGTCATGTCCATGGGGTCGATGTCGCGCACCCGGTTCAGCCGGGCCAGGGAGACGACGATCTGCCGGCCGGTCTCATCCGGCGTGGCGCCGCCGACCATGCTGGTATTGCCGCCCTGCGGCACCAGGGCCACGCCGGCGGCGGCGCACAGCTTCACGGCCGCGGCCAGTTCGGCGGTACTGCCGGGGCGCACCACGCAGGGGGTGGCGCCGCGGTACAGCGCGCGCCAGTCGGCCAAATGCGGCTCCAGGCTGGCGGCGTCGGTCAGCAGGCCACGCGGGCCGAGCAGGGCGGAAAGCTGGGTCAGCAGGGTGTCGGTCATGCCGGGAAACTCGGGCCGATGGGGGCGCCGGGTCAATCCCATGGCGCGCGCCCCGGCAAAACGAGATGCCGCGCGCCCCATCGCCCCAGCCGCGCCCTCGCGCGGGGCGGCTATTCCCGGCGGATGCTGCCGAACATCACCCGGTCCTCCACCAGGTGCAGCCGCAGTCGCACGCTGCCTGGCCCCCCATCCAGCCCCGCGGTCAGCCGCGCGGCGGCGCTGACCAGGCGCCGATCCGGCGGCGCGTCGCACAGCACCGTCAGGCGGCCCTCAGCCAGCCGAAACCGCCAGGCCAGGGCGGGGGAGCCGTTGCGCGCCAGCAGCAGCGCCTCGGCGAACAGGCGTGGCGGCGGCCCGGCCTCGCGCGCCAGCCAGCGGTCGGCGGCCTGGCGCAGCGCCACGGGGTCCGGCTGGTCGCTGGCCTGGACCAGGCGGGAGCAAGCATGGCCCCGGCTGGCCTTCAGTACGAAGCCGGCGGGCAGGCGGGTGAAGTCGATCTCCTCGGCCTGCTGCCACTGGCCGTGCAGCCGTGGCAGGCAATCCGGCCCCAGCCTTCCGGCGGCGAAGGTGCGCGCCGCCAGCCGGTCCGCGGTGCGGGCCAGCAGCCGGGCAAGCCCGTGCAACTCGCCCAAGGGGGGGGTGTTGGCGGAGGGGTGCGGGGGCAGCAGCATGCGGCTTCAAACCGGCGGCCCGCTTTGCGTTGCAGCGGTTTGCGCCGTTGAGGGGACACGCTCGGCGGCGTAATACGCATGGCACGCGTTCTTGACCCCTGCGAGGCCGCCCGTGCGGCGCGCCGCCGGACACCGAAGGCCTGCCTGCCGCCCGGCGTTTCAGGGCGAATAAAAGGCTGATACCAGCGCTCCACCGTTCCGGCCGCTGGCATCAGCAGCCCGTGACCACAAGGAAGACCGCCATGCCGCGCCCGACCCGCCGTGCCTTTGCCATCATCGCCGGGCTAGGCCTGCTGGCGCCTGCCAGCCTGCGCGCCCAGGGCACGGCCACAGAGACCCGCGCCGGCGCCATCCTCGTCACCCAGCCCTGGAGCCGCGCCGCCATGCGCGGCGGCTCCGGCGCCGCCTTCCTGACGCTGCGCAACACCGGCACCACGGCGGACCGGCTGCTGGGCGCCAGCACCCCGGCGGCGGGCAAGGTGGAATTGCACAGCATGGTCCGCGACGGCGACGTGATGCGCATGCGCGAGCAACCCGCGATCGACTTGCCGCCGGGGCAGCAGGTGGTGCTGCGCCCAGGCGGGCTGCACATCATGCTGCTCGGGCTGGCGCAGCCGCTGGACCGCGGGGCGACGCTGCCGCTGACGCTGCGCTTCGAACGCGCGGGCGAGGTGACGGTGCAACTGGCGGTGCAGGCGGCTGGGGCCGCCGGCCTGCCGGCCATGGGCGCGGGGCACAGCCACACCCACTGACTCCCAGCCGAGCTTGGCAGTCCGGCCCGGCCGGGCGTAGCAATGCCGCAGCAGAAGGACCCCGACCCATGCAGACCCGTATCCCCTGCGTCATGATGCGCGGCGGCACCAGCCGCGGTCCCTACTTCCTGCTGGATGACCTGCCAGCCGACACGGCGACGCGCGACGCGGTGCTGATCGCCGCCATGGGCAGCCCGCACCAGTTGCAGGTGGACGGCATCGGTGGCGGCAACACGCTGACCTCCAAGGTCGCCATCATTTCTCCTAGTCCGGAACCCGACGTGGACGTGGTGTACCTGTTCGCCCAGGTGGCGCCGGACCGCCTGCAGGTGGATACCCGGCCCAACTGCGGCAACATGCTGGCTGGCGTCGGCCCCTTCGCCATCGAGGCCGGGCTGGTGCCGGTGCAGGGCGAGACGACGCTGGTGCGCATCCGCAACCAGAATACCGGCGCGCTGGTGGAAGCCCTGGTGCAGACCCCCGGCGGCGCGGTGGAGTATGACGGCACGGCCAGCATCCCCGGCGTGCCCGGCACCGCGGCCCCGATAGAAATGCGCTTCCGCCATGTCGCCGGCGCGAAAACCGGAAAACTGTTTCCCACCGGCAATCGGCGGGACGTGATCCAGGGCGTCGAGGTCAGCCTGGTGGATTGCGCCATGCCGACCATGATGCTGAAGGCCGCCGATGTCGGCGTGGACGCGACCTGCGCGCCGGCCGTCATCGATGGCGACAAGGCGCTGATGGCGCGGCTGGAGAGCATCCGCGTGGAAGCCGGCGCGCGCATGGGCTTCGGCGACGTCTCTGATAGTGTGATCCCGAAGATCGCGCTGCTTGGCCCGGCCACGAACGCGCACATCACCGCGCGCTACCTGACGCCGCTGGCGGTGCACAAGGCCATGGCGGTCACCGGTGGCATCTGCATCGCCACCGCCGCGCGCATCCCCGGCACGGTGGCGCATGATGTCGCCACGCCGGGTGGCTCGCCGGTGCAGATCGCGCATCCCTCCGGCGTGCTGGACGTGGCGTTGGAACTGAACGGGGAGAATGATGTCGCCTGGGCTGGCGTGCTGCGCACCGCGCGCCGGCTGTTCGAGGGCAACCTGCTGGTGCCCGCGCGCGTTTGGGCTGGCAACCGGGCATTCGCAAAGGCCGCCGAGTAATGCATCGCCGTTCGCTGTTGGCGCTAGCCGCACTGGCCCCCTTCGGTGCCCGGGCGCAGGACGCCTTCCCCAACCATCCGCTGCGGCTGCTGGTGCCCTATGCCGCCGGCGGTGGCACCGATGCGGTGGCGCGCACCTTCGCGGCGCGGCTGGGCAACACGCTCGGCCAGACCGTGGTGGTGGACAACAAGCCCGGCGCCGGCGGCAACATCGCCACCGAAGCCTGCGCCACCGCCAAGCCGGATGGCTACACCATGCTGGTCGGCAACCAGGGCCCGATGGCCGCCAACCCCAGCCTGTTCCGCCGCCTGCCCGCCGACCCCGCGACCGCGCTGACGCCGGTGGGGCTGATCGCCGATGCGCCGCTGGTGGTGGTGGTCGGCCCGAAGACCCGGGCCGCGACGCTGGCGGCGCTGATCGCCGAGGCCAAGGCGGCGAAGGGCGAACTGACCTATGCCAGCGCCAGCAATGGCAGCGCCAGCCACCTCGCCGCGGCGCTGATGGGCCAGCTCGGCGGCTTCGAGGCGACGCACATCCCGTTCCGCGGCGCCGCCCCCGGGCTGACGGAAGTGGTGGCCGGCAACATCGCCTTCATGGTCACCACGCTGCCTTCGGTGACCGGGCTGATCCAGGGCGGCCAGGTGCGCGCGCTGGCCGTGACCGGCATCGCCCGCGCCGCCGTGCTGCCGGCGGTGCCGACGGTGGCGGAGACGCTGCCGGGCTATCGCGCCACCGCCTGGTACGGCGTGATGGTGCCGAAGGGCGTGCCCCAGCCGGTGATGGACAAGCTGTGGGACGCCATGCGCACCACGCTGCGCAACCCCGAGGTCGGCGAGCGCCTGCGCGGCGAGGGCGCCGAGCCCGGCACCATGGATGGCGCCGCCTTCGGCCGCTTCATCGCCGAGGAACGCACCCGCTGGGCCGGGGTGATCCGCGCCGCCAACATCACGCTGGATTGAAGCGCATGACCGTGACGCTGGAGCGCTGGGGCAGCTTCCACCTGGGCGGCCAGCGCGTGGTGGTGCAGGGCCAGCCGCTGCGCCAGGTGCAGTTCGCCCCCGGCAACCCGCCGACGCCGCTGGACCCCAACGGCACCTACCTGGTGGGCGGCCTCTACGTGCAGTTCATGGTGCCGGCGCCCCGGCGCGGCGCCTACCCGCTGCTGTTCTGGCATGGTGGTGGGCTGACCGGTGTCACCTGGGACTCCACGCCGGATGGCCGCGACGGCTGGCAGCACTTCTTCCTGCGCCAGGGCTGGGCGACCTATGTCTCCGACGCTGTCGAGCGCGGCCGGTCCGGCTGGACCATGGTGCCGGAGGTGTTCGGTGGCGCGGCGACCTATCTGCCGCTGGAAAACCCATGGCCGCGCTTCCGCTTCGGCCCGGCGATGGGCGAGGCCTTCCCCGGCCAGCAATTCCCGGTGGAAGCCTACGACAACTTCATCCGCCAATGCGTGCCGCGCTTCACCAGCACGGACCAGCCGACGCTGGACGCCTACCTGGCCGAACTCGACCATGTCGGGCCGAGCGTGGTGATCGGGCACAGCCAGGCCGGGCAGTTCGGCTTCCGCGCGGCGCAGGCGCGGCCGGACCTGGTCAAGGCGCTGGTGCTGGTGGAACCGGCCGCCATGGGTGACGCGGCCCTGGTGCGGGCGTTGGCTGGGGTGCCGGTGCTGCTGCTGTACGGCGACTACATCGAAGGCGATGCGCGCTGGCCGGCCATGCGGGAACGCGGCCTGCGCTTTGCCGAAGCGATCCGCGCCGCCGGCGGCAGCGCGGAGGTGGTGGATTTGCCGGCGGCGGGCCTGCACGGCAACAGCCACATGGTGATGATGGACCGCAACGGCGACCAGGTGGCGCAGTTGGTGCAGGACTGGCTGGCGGCGCGCGGGCTGTGGGCCTGACCCTACAGCCCCGGCCGTTCAGTCCACGATGGCGCCGTACACCAGCGCATTGATCACCCGGCGATAATACTGCCGCAGCAGGCCGGGCGTGCTGGCCATGAACACCACCGCCAGCTGCTCCTTCGGGTCCACCCACATCGCGGTGCCATAGGCGCCGTTCCAGCTGAACATGCCGGGGGAACCCAGCAGGCCGGAGCCGCCCTCACGCCGCACCGCCACCGTCAGGCCGAAGCCCCAGTTGACCATGTTGCCCTCGGTATTCGTCAGGTTGTTGGCGATGCCCGGGTGCATGTGGTCGCGCGTCATCTCCTCGACCGTCTTGCGGGAGAGCACGCGACGGCCGTCCAACTGGCCGCCATTCAGCAGCATCTGGGCGAAGCGGATGTAGTCGGCAGCGGTGGAAACCGCGCAGCCGCCGCCGCAGTCATAGCCGGGCTGGGTCAGGCCGACCTCGACGCTCTGCGGCTGGCGCGTCGTCGGGTCCTGCGGCAACGGGCTGGCATAGCGGCCGCGCTGCGCCTGCGGCACCAGGAAGCCGGTGTCGCGCATGCCCAAGGGGCGGAAGATGCGTTGGTCCATCGCCGCGCCCAGGCGCTGCTCGGTCAGCTTCTCCACCACCAGGCCCAGCACGTCGATGCCCAGGCTGTATTCCCAGTTGGTGCCGGGCTGGCTCAGCAGCGGCAGCGTGCTGATCTTCTCGATGAAGCTGGTGGCGGTATATTCCCTCGCGCTGGTGCCCGAGGAGCCCGGCCACAGCCGATGCGCCGCCGTGGTGCCGCGCGCGCCATAGGGAATGCCCGAGGTATGCCGCGCCAGGTCGGTCAGCGTGATCGGCCGCAGCGCGGCCACGGTGTTTTCCGGGTTGCCGTCCACCGCCACGCGGCGGTTGGCCATGCCGGGGAAGAAGCGCTCCACCGGGTCGGTCAGGGAAAGCCTGCCTTCCTCCAGCAGGGTCAGCAGCGCCACGCCGGTCAGCGGCTTGGTCATGCTGGCGATGGGGAAGATCGCGTCGCGCGGCATCGGCCGGCTGCGGGCGCCGTCCAGGTGGCCGAAGCTTTCATAATAGGCCAGCTTGCCGCGCCGGGCGATGGCGATGACCGCGCCAGGCAACTGCCCGCGGGCGATGTCGGCGTTCATGGTGCTGGCGATACGCGCCAGCCGTTCCGGCGAAAAGCCGAGGCTGGCCGGCGTGGCGCGCGGAAGCGGGTCAGCCGCGAAGGCGGGGCCGGCGCAAAGCATCAGTGCCAGGGCGAGCAGCAGCTTTCTCATGGTTGGGTTCCCTCCGTTGCCACCCACGCTACGCCGATGCGCTGTGCGGTCCAGCCCCGCGCTCAGTCCACCAGGGCCTGGTGCACCAGAGTGTTGATGGTCTGGCGATAGTGGACGCGCGCGGCACCGGGAATGGCAGCCATGAACACCACCACCAGCTGGTCCTTCGGGTCCACCCACATCGCGGTGCCATAGGCGCCGTCCCAGCCCCAGGCGCCGGCATTGCCCAGCATGCCCGCGCCACCCTCGCGCCGCACGATCACGGTCAGGCCGAAGCCCCAGGCGCCGGTGTAGGGCGCCCGGTTGGTGAGCGGAAAGCTGATCTCGGGGCCCATGTGGTCGCGCACCATCTCCGCCACTGTGGCGCGGCCGAGGATGCGCTGGCCGTCCAGCGTGCCGCCGTTCAGCAGCATCTGGGCGAAGCGGATGTAGTCGCCGGCGGTGGAGACGGCGCAGGCGCCGCCGCAGTCGAAGCCGGGCGGGTTGAGGCCCATCTCGGTCTTCTGCGGCCGGCTATTCTCGGGGTCTTGTGGCAGCGGCGTGGCGTAGCGGGCGCGGCTGCCGGCGGGCACCTGGAAGCCGGTATCGCGCATGCCTAGCGGCCGGAACACGCGCTGCTGCAGCAGGTTGCCGAGCCGCTGGCCGCTGGCCTGCTCCGCCACCAGGCCCAGCACGTCGGTCGAGATGCCATAGGCCCAGACGGTGCCGGGCTGGTACATCAGCGGCAGCTCCGCCAGGCGCTGGACGAAGCTCTCGGCGTTGAAGCCCGTGGCCGCGGCGCCGGAACCTGCGGGCAGCAGGCGGTGCAGCGGGGTGGTACCGTAGATGCCGCTCATGATGCCCGAGGTATGGCGCATCAGGTCCAGCACGCGCATCGAGCGGGCCGCCGGCACGGTGTTCTCCGGGTTGCCGTCCACCGCCACGCGGCGGTTCGCCAGCGCGGGCAGGAAGCGCTCAACCGGGTCGTTCAGCCGCAGCTTGCCCTCTTCCATCAGGCTCAGCGCGGCGACGCCGGCCATGGGCTTGGTCATGCTGGCCAGCGGGAAGATCGCGTCGCGCGGCATCGGCCGGGTGCGCTCGCCGTCCAGGTGGCCGAACGCCTCATAGTAGGCCAGCTTGCCACGGCGGGCGATGGCGACCACGGCGCCGGGGATGCGGCCGGCGGCGATATCGGCGTTCAGCGCGGTGCCGATCCGCGCCAGCCGGTCCGGCGCCAGGCCCAGGCTGGCTGGGGTCGCGCGGGGCAGTGGGTCCCGTGGTGACGGGTCCGCCGCCAGGGCGGGCAGCGCGAACAACGCGAGCGTGGCGACAAGCAATCGCTTCATGGCGGCTTCCTCCGTTTCGGGGAGGCTAGCGTCTGATGCGCAAGGGCGAAACAGCCGAAGCGGTGCAACAATTTCGCCACCAATGGCAGCACCGGCCCGCGGCCGCGCCCACCGCAACCGCGCTACGCCTTCTTCTCCCAGCCCCGCTGGCCCTGCTGCCAATAGCTCAGCAGATGCCCGGCTTCCTTGGCCGATTTCCAACGGGTGCGGGCGGCGGCCAGCGCCACCTCGTCATTGCCGTCGAACAGGTCGAAGACGCGGTCGAACTCGGCCAACCGGGCGCTGTCCGCGCCATCCACCAGGAACAGGAAGCGTGCGCCGTTGGCGGCGGGTGCGTCCTCGGCGGTCAGCCAGATCGGCTGCATCTCGGCATGGCCTTGCGCCGCGCTGCCATGCGGCAGCCAGTCGGGGTCGACACATTTCCACAGGGCTTCGTCCAGCGCGGCCAGGCGTTCCGCATTGCCCAGCAGCACCTGCGCCCGTCCAGACTGCGCCAGCACCCGGCCGAGCAGTTTTGGGAGTGCCTGATCCAGCGCCGTGCGGGTCAGGTGATAGAAGCCGATCTCGGTCATGGTTGACGTGGCATCAGTGCCGGTCCGGATGTTCGAAGTACAACTCAACCAGCCGGTCCAGCAACCGGGCGCCGAAGCCGGTGGGCAGGCCTTTCTCATCCAACCGCACGCCGGCGATGTCCAGATGCGCCCAAGGGGTATCGCCGGCGAATTCACGCAGGAAGGCGGCGGCGTGCGACGCATCCGGCAACAATGGCCCGGCGCAGCATTGCTTCAGGTCGGCGATCTCGCTGCGCAGGTCCTCGCGGTGGCGGGCGCCGATCGGCATCGGCCACAGTGCCTCCCCCACCTGGTCGCCGGCCGCCGCCGCCTGGGCCTGCAAGGCGGCGTCGTTGGTGAAGATGCCGGCACGGTGGCTGCCCAGCGCGGTCACCATGGCGCCGGTCAGCGTCGCCAGATCCAGCATCGCCTGCGGCTGGTGCTGGCTGACGGCGTAGTGCAGCGCGTCGGCCAGCACCAGGCGGCCCTCGGCGTCAGTGTCCACCACCTCCACCGTGCGGCCGGACATGGTGCGGAGCACGTCGCCCGGGCGGTAGCTGTCGCCGCCGGTGGTGTTCTCGGCAATGGCCAGCACGGCGACGGCCGGCGCCGGGGAGCGCCGCAGCGCCATGGCCAGCATGGCCCCGGCACAGGCGGCGGCGCCGGCCATGTCGCTGGTCATGCGCTCCATGCCCTCGGTCGGCTTTATGCTGATGCCGCCGGTGTCGAAGGTGATGCCCTTGCCGATGAAGGCCACCGGCGGCACCGCGAACTGCCCACGCCAACGCAGCACCGCCAGCCGCGGCCCATGCGCGGCACCGGCGCCCACCGCCAGCAGCGCCCCGGCCCCCAGCCGCCGCAGCCGCTTTTCCCCCAGCACATCCACCCGGATGCCGTGCTCGGCCAGCGTCTCCAGCCGGGCGGCGAAGGCGGCGGGGTGCAGCACGTTGCCGGGCAGGGCGGTCAGCTCCCGCGTGAACAGCGCGCCCTGCACGGCGGCAGCGGCCCGCGCCCACAGCGGCTGCACCAGCAGGGGCTGGTCCACCACCAGGTCCAGCCGGCGCAGCGGCGCGTCATGCGGATGCCAGGCTGCCAGCGCGGCGCCAGTCGCCAGCGCCACGGCGGCTTCCGGCGGCAGCCCACGCGCCAGCAGCGCCAGGCGCTTCACCGGCCCGGCGGCCCGCACCGCGGCGGCGCCCAGTGCTTCCCAGTCCGTGCCGCGCTGCGGCTGCCCGGCGCCGAGCAGCAGCACCCGGCCTTCGGGCGTGGCGCAATCCCGCACCTCGCCCACCGTGCCGGCAAAACCCGCGGCCAGCCCGGTCCAGGCGCCGGCCGTGCCGCCCGCCAGCACCTGTCCCGCCAACACCGGCCCAGCGAGAACGGGCACGGCCAAGGGCACGCCCGGCTTGGGGGCGACCCTAAGCCTGACCTCGGCGCCGATCACCCCTCGTAGTGGTCGGCCACCAGCCGATCCAGCAGGCGCACGCCGAAGGCGGTGGCGCCCTTCGGCGCCGTCGGCAGGTCCTTACTGCTCCAGGCCACGCCGGCGATGTCCAGATGCGCCCAGGGGCGGCCCTTGTTGACGAAGCGCTGGATGAACTGCGCCGCGGTGATGCTGCCACCGGGGCGCCCACCGACATTCTTCATGTCGGCGATCTCGCTCTTCAGCTGCTTGTCATAGGCCTCGCCCAGGGGCATCCGCCACACCGCCTCGCCCACCGGCTTGCCGGCAGCCGCAAGCTGCTGTGCCAGCGTGTCGTCATTGCTGAACATGCCCGCGTGCTCATGGCCCAGCGCGATGATGATGGCGCCGGTCAGCGTGGCCAGATCGACCATGAAGCGCGGGTCGAAGCGTTCCTGCGCGTAGTGCATCACGTCGCACAGCACCAGGCGGCCCTCGGCGTCGGTGTTGATCACCTCCACCGTCTGGCCGGACGCGGTCTTCACCACGTCGCCCGGGCGCTGCGCGGTGCCGGAGGGCATGTTCTCCACCAGCCCGACCAGGCCGACCGCGTCCACCTTCGCCTTGCGCCCGGCGAGGGCCGCCATCAGCCCGATGACGGTGCCGGCGCCGGCCATGTCCCACTTCATGTCCTCCATGCCGCCGGCCGGCTTGATGCTGATGCCGCCGGTGTCGAAGGTGACGCCCTTGCCGATGAAGGCGACCGGCTTCTGCGCCGGCTTCTTCTTGGCCGTGGCGGTGCCGCTGCCCGAGGCGCCCATCCACTGCATCACCACCATGCGCGGTTCCACCGGGCTGCCCTGCGCCACACCGAGGAAGGCGCCGAAGCCGAGCTTCTTCATCTCCTTCGGGCCGAGGATCTCGATGGTCAGGCCGAGCTTCTCCAGCGGCTTGCAGCGTTCGGCCATCTCCACCGGGTGCAGCACGTTCGGCGGCTCGCTGACCAGGTCGCGGGTGATGAACACGCCCTCCGCGATGGCGCGCAGCGGCGCCCAGGCGTTCTTGCAGGCGGTGGCGGCATCGGTGGCGAAGACCACCTTCTCCAGCTTCGGCTTGTCGTCTTCCTTCTCGGTCGTGCGGTAGCGGTCGAACCGATAGGACTTCAGCTGCAGCCCCAGCGCGAAGGCCGCCGCCAGCGGGGCGGGCAGGCCCTCGGCGGCCACGGTGGCGTCACGTTCCTTGGCCACCAGGGCGTAGGTGGCGCCGCCGGCCGCTTCCGCCGCCTCGGCATTGATCTCGCCGGCCTTGCCCAGGCCGATGGCAACGACGCGCGAAATCCCCTCCACCGGCGCCCAGATGGTGGCGGACTGCCCTTTGCGGCCCTTGAAGCTGGCTGCCTCCAGCGCACGGGTGATGGCGCCGCCGCTGGCCTGGTCCAACGCTGCGTGCAACCCGGCCGCCACGCCGTCCTCGGCGATGGGCAGCACCAGGGCGCCGTGCTTGGGCATGGCGGGCTTGACGAAGGCGATTTCGGGCATGGGCCAGGCATCCGGGACAAAATGAGACGGCCAGGATACCACCCTTCGGCGCCGGGGCCAGCGTCCCGCCTGCGGCGGTCGAGGCCAGGGTCATGCTTTCCGTGTTGGGGGCCAGCGCCGCGCCGCTGGCGTGGATGGGCAGCCCCACGGCGCCGCGCCGAGATGCGGCCTAACCCCGGCACTGGCGTCGGCCGTGCTTGGGTTCTGCCAACCGGCGTGGCCATCGCGCCTTCGTGCGCGGAGCTTGGCGGCCGGGCCTGGCTGCGGCACAAGGGTGGCATGAACGACACCGAGCTTCTGGACCTGGCCGCCGGCCTGGCTCGCCGCGCCGCCGCCGCCATCATGGCCGTCCGCAAGGCCGGCTTCGCCGTGGACCACAAGGCGGACTACTCCCCGGTCACGGAAGCCGACCGTGTGGCGGAAGCCATTATCGTCGAGGGCCTGCGCGCCGCCACGCCGGAGATTCCCGTGGTGGCCGAGGAGGAGGTGGCCGGCGGCCTGGTCACCGCCGTGGCGCCCAGCTTCTGGCTGGTGGACCCGCTGGACGGCACCAAGGAGTTCGCCAAGGGGCTGGACGAGTTCGCCGTCTGCATCGGCCTGGTGCGCAACGCCGCCCCGGCGCTGGGCGTGCTGATGCTGCCGGCGACCGGTGAGCTGTTCGGCGGCATCGTCGGCGCCGAGGGGGCAGGCGTCGCCTGGAAGGAAGCCGCCGAGGGCGCCCCGCGCCAGCCGATAAAAACCCGCGCGGTGCCGGCCGACGGCTGGCTGGTGCTGGACAGCCGCAGCCATTCCAAGCCCGAAGCCCTGGCGCCGCTGCTGGCCGGGCGCAAGGTGGCCGCCATCCAGCCGATGGGCTCGGCGGCGAAGTTCGCCCGCGTGGCGGAAGGCGCGGCGGATTGCTCGCCCCGCCCCGGCCCGACGACGATGGAATGGGACACCGCCGCCGGCCAGGCGATCATCGAAGCCGCCGGCGGGGCGATCCTCACCGAAAGGGGCGAGCCGCTGCGCTATGGCAAGGCGGGCTGGCGGAATGTGGGGTTCATCGCGCTGGGGCGCGTCGGCTAGGTGCGCTGGCGCGCGTGGGTTGAGCATGCCCGGTGGCGCCTTATGACGCCACCGCTGCCCGCATGACCGTGCCGTTGCATGATGTGGCCGAGGCCGCCCGGCTGCTGTTGGCCGGCGAGCTCGTCGCCTTCCCGACCGAGACGGTCTATGGCCTGGGCGCCGACGCGCGGAACGCCCGCGCCGTCGCCGGCATCTTCGCGGCCAAGGGCCGGCCGCACTTCAACCCGCTGATCGCGCATTATGCCAGCGCCGCGGCCGCCTTCGCCGATGTTGTCGCCGATGCGCGGGCCGCAGCCCTGGCGGCGCGGTTCTGGCCCGGCCCGCTGACCCTGGTGCTGCCGCGCCGCGCCACCTGCACGGTGGACCTGCTGGCCGGCGCCGGGCTGGATACGCTGGCGGTGCGGGTGCCGTCGCATCCGCTGGCCCTCGCGCTGCTGGCCGCCGTGGCGGTGCCGGTGGCGGCGCCCTCGGCCAATCGCTCCGGCCAGGTTTCCCCCACCACGGCGCAGCATGTGCTGGAAGGCCTGGGCGGGCGAATCGCCGCGGTGCTGGAAGGCGGCGCCTGCGACGTGGGCGTGGAAAGCACCGTGCTGGACCTGACCGACCCGAAGGGCGCCGCGCTGCTGCGCCCGGGCGGGGTGACGCGTGAAGCGATCGAGGCGGTGATCGGCCCGGTCGGCCAGGCGTTGCCGCCGGCCCTGGCGGCGGCCAGCGCTACGTTGCGCTCGCCCGGCATGATGCTGTCCCACTACGCCCCCGCGCTGCCGGTGCGGCTGCATGCCCATGACGTGGCGCCGGGCGAGGCGCTGCTCGCCTTCGGCCCGCCCTTGCCTGGTGCGGCGCTGGTGTGGAACTTGTCGGCCGCCGCCGATGCGACCGAAGCCGCGGCGCGGCTGTTCGCCGGGCTGCGCTGGCTGGACGCCGAGGGCGGCCGGCTGGGCCTGGCCCGCATCGCCGTGATGCCGGTGCCCGAGGCCGGGTTGGGCGCTGCGATCAACGACCGCCTGGCCCGCGCGGCGGCGCCCCGCCCATGACCTCAAAGCCAACGCTCCCAGACCTGTTCTTTGGCTTCATGAAGGTTGGCTGCATGGCCTTCGGCGGCGCCCAGGCGGTGGCGCGCCGCGTGATGGTCGAGGAACGCCGCTGGCTGACCGAGCGCGACTACGCCGAGCTGCTGGCGCTGGCGCATGTGCTGCCGGGGCCGAATATAGGCAACTTCGCGGTGATGTTCGGCCGCCGGGAATACGGGCTGCGCGGCGCTGCGACCTGCGTGGCCGGGTTCTTCGGCCTGCCGCTGTGCCTGCTGGTCGGGTTGGTGTCGCTGTACGGCTATTTCGGCCAGATCCCCCAGGTGAATGCCGCCATGCATGGCGTGGCCGCCGCTGCCGCCGGCATGGTGCTGGGCACGGCGCTGCGCATGGCGACGCGGCTGAAACCGCCGCCCGAGGCGATTGCGCTGGCGCTGGTGGTGCTGCTCGCCGCCGCGGTGTTCAAGCTGCCGCTGCTGGTCATCGTGGCGGTCGGCGCGCCGCTGGGCGTCTTCGCGGCGCTGCGCCGGGCCGGGAGGGCCAGGTAATGCCGTTCTGGCTCGACATGTTCCTGCTGTTCGCGTCGCTGTCGCTGGTGGCGGTGGGCGGCGCCAATGTGCTGGCGCCGGAAATGCACCGGCAGCTCGTCGACATCCGCCACCTGATGGACGAGGCGACCTTCTCCCAGTTGCTGGCGCTGGCGCAGGCCGCGCCGGGGCCGAATATCCTGTCCGGCAGCATCATGGGCTACTGGATCGGCGGCGTGCCCGGCCTGCTGGGCGCCACGCTGGGGCTGCTGGGGCCGACCGCGATCCTCGCCTGGCTGATTGCCGGGCTGACGAAGCGCCTGGCCCATGCGCCCTGGCTGAAGCCGGCCCAGGCCGGGCTGGTGCCGCTGGCGCTGGGCCTGGTCGGTGCCAGCGGGCTGGTGATGGCGCAGGCGGCGGCCAGCTTTCCGCTGGCCCCGGTCATCACCGTGCTGGCGACGCTGTATGTGTGGCTGGCGCCGCTGAACCCGCTCTGGGCGCTGCTGGCCGGCGCCATGCTGGGGCTGGTACTGCTGTAAGCTGGTCGGCTCTCGGCCGGCGGGCAACCGGCGGGTCGCGCCAGACGGCCCCTCGCTGCCAGCAGCCGATAGCGGCTAGCCCTTGGCGCCCACCACGGCAAAGAAGGCGCCCTGTGGGTCGATGCCCTGAATGATCCACATGCCGCCGGGCACCTCGGACGGGCCGTGGATGACCTGGCCGCCCCCGGCCTGCACCGCCGCCATCGCGGTGTCGATCCCGGGCACGTTGACGTAGTAGGCCCAGGCCGGCACCGGCATGGCCGCGGGCTTGTTCATCATGCCGCCGATCGGCCGGCCGTTGCTGCTGAAGATCTGGTAGGTGCCCATCGGGCCCATATCCATGGCGTGGTCCTTCTGCCAGCCGAACATGGCCGTGTAGAAGCCGAAACCCGCCTGCCAGTCCGTGGTGTACAGCTCATGCCAGCCGATGCGGCCGGGGCCGGCGTAGTCCGGCTTCGCATCCGGCGGCGGGCTGTGCGGCGTGATCATGCCGATGGCGGCACCCTGCGGGTCCCAGATGCAGCAGAAGCGCACGACGTTGGGGATATCGGTGGGCGGCACCGCCACGCGGGCGCCCAGCGCCACCGCCTTGGCCACCGCCGCATCCACGTCGGGCACATCGACATAGCCGATGAAGTGCGGCGGCACGCCCATGGCGCGGGCGGCGTCCGGCAGGTCCATCAGCCCCGCGGCCGGCATCTGGCCGGGCAGGCCGAGCAGGCGATAATCCATGCCCGGGGGCGCCATCGGCGAAGGCTGGGCCTCCCAGCCCGTGACCTTGCCATAGAAGGCTGCTGCAGCCGGCTGGTCGGTTGTCATCAACTCGTACCAGGCGAAATCGCGTTCCTGCTCGGCCATGTTCTGCTGGTCCCGCTTGACAGATGAAGAGTTGATATCAACATATAGCCCTGATGTCAAAGCTGGACAGCCCGAGTTTCGCCGCCACGCTGCATGTGCGCGACCACTGCCTGTGCCTGCATGCCCAGCGTGCGGCGCGCGCCCTGGCCCGGCGGTTCGACGCGGCGCTGCGCCCGCATGGCCTGACCAGCGGGCAGTTCTCCCTGCTCAATGCGCTGAACCGGCCGGAGCCGCCCGGCATGGCGCCGGTGGCGGCGCTGCTGGCGATGGACCGCACCACGCTGACCGCGGCACTGAAGCCGCTGGTGCGCCAGGGCCATGTGCAGGTGCTGGCCGACCCGGCGGATGGCCGCGCCCGCAAGCTATTGCTGACCGAGGCCGGGCGCGCCGCGCTCGGCCGCGCGCTGCCGGTATGGCAGGCGACGCATGCCGCGGTGGAGGCGCCGCTGGCCGACGCCGGCGCGTTGCGGGCGGGGCTGCGGGTGCTGGGCGCGACCGTGATCGCGCCAGGCTGACGCGGCGGCCGAGCTGGCACATGCCTCGCCAGCGACGGCGGGGCGCTAACCCTCGATGCGGATCCCCGTCAGCTCCACCAGTTCACGCCAGCGCGCCACCTCGGCCCGCTGGAAGGTGCCGAAGGCCGGGGCCGCCATCGGTGCGGCGTTGAAGCCGATGCGCCGCAACTGCGCCACCAGCGCCGGTTCCGCCAGCACCTGCTGCAACGCCTGGGACAGCCGTGCCACAATCGGGGCCGGGGTGCCGGCGGGCGCCCACAGGCCGAACCAGGCATCCACCGCCAGCCAGGGTGCGCCGGCCTCGGCCGCGGTCGGCACCGCCGGCACTTCCGCCAGGCGGGCCGGTGCGCCGACCTCAAGGCAGCGCAGCCGGCCGTCCTTCACCAGTTCCACCACCTGCGGCCAGGTGGAAACAAAGTAGTCAACCACGCCGGAGACCGTGTCCGTCGTCGCCTGGGCGCCGCCGCGATAGGGCACATGGGTCGCCTCGATGCCCGCCCGCTTGGCGAAGGTCTCGCCGATGACATGGCTGGCGCTGCCGACGCCCGACGACGCATAGGTCAGCCGCTGGCCACGCCCGCGCGCCGCCAGTTCCGCCAAGGTCTTCGCCGGCGAGGCTGCCGGCACCACCAGCGCGTGGTGCACCTCCGCAATGCGGCCAATGGGGGAAAAATCCTCCACTGGGCGGTAGGGCAGGTCCTTCAGCATGGCGGCGTTGGCGGCGTGGGTCTGGTTGGTGGCCAGGGACAGCGTGTAGCCATCAGCCGGCGCCTGGGCGACCGCGACCGTGCCCACCACCGCCGCGCCGCCGCCGCGGTTCTCCACCACGAAGCCGGGGCCGCCGATCAGCGCGCCCAGCCGCTCCGCCACCGCGCGCGCCAGTACATCGGTCGAACCGCCGGGCGGATAGGGCACCACCACGCGTACCGGCTTGGCCGGCCAGGCTTCCTGCGCCCCAGCTTCGTGCACCTGGGCGGCAAGCGGCAGCAGCGGGGCGGCGAGCAGCGAACGGCGCGAGACCATGGCGTTTTTCTTCCTCCGGCGAGCAGCGATGTGTGCCGCAACATCGCGCGCTGTTGAAGCGTTAACCACGCGCGGGCGAGGTTACGAGATGGCAATCGTCACGCGCGGACGCTTAGCTTTCGTCTCAATCCTGCCGCGGAGCCGACACAGATGGTGGCCAGGCTACCTTTCACCGGACCCAACACCGGGAGCGAGAGCAGGATGTCGCACGCAGACCCCGCCACCAGCACCCCAGCCACGCCGGCCGAGGCCGCACCGTCGGCGCCTGCCGCCGTGCCGAGCCAAGGCAACCTTTGGAACGACTTCCTGCGCCGCAACCTGCTGCTGGCCGGGCTGGCCAGCGCCGGCGCACTGCGCCAGGCGGAGCCGCGAGCCGGCGGCGCTACCGACGCGCGCTGAAAAAGCCGCGCAGCAGCGCTGCCGCCTCGGTTTCGCGCACACCGCCGACCACTTCGGGCGCGTGATGGCAACTCGGCGCCGCGTACACCCGGGCGCCGTGCTCCACCCCGCCGCCCTTCGGGTCATAGGCGCCGAACACCACGCGCTTCACCCGGAAGAAGCTGGCCGCCTGGGCACACATCGGGCAGGGCTCCAGCGTTACCCACAGGGTGCAGCCGGGCAGGCGCGGGCTGCCCAGCGCGGCGCCGGCCCGGCGCAGCGCCAGCATTTCCGCGTGGGCGCCGGCGTCGTGGGTCGCTTCCACCTGGTTGCCGGCCTGGGCCAGCACGGCGCCATCCGGGCCGGTGACCACGGCGCCGACCGGCACCTCGCCGCGTTCTGCGGCTGCACGGGCTTCGGCCAGGGCTATTTCCATCGGGACCATGCTGGCTTCTTGCCCCGGCCCGGCGCGGCGGGCACGCATTTTCGCAGGCTCCGGTTACGCCGGGCGGCAAAATGCTCTAGCTACGGCGGCATGACCAAGCGTCCCATCATCGGCGTCACCCTGGATGCGGAGGAGCCCGGCGGCTACTCCAAGCTGCCCTGGTATGCGCTGCGCAAGAACTACTTCTCCGCCCTGGCCGAGGCCGGTGGCCTGCCGGTGGCCCTGCCGCACGACCCGGCCCTGGCCGAACAGTACCTCGACATGATCGATGGGCTGCTGATCACCGGTGGCGCTTTCGACGTGGACCCCTCGCTGTATGGCGGCGGCCCGACCCACCCGACGGTGACGCTGAAGGCCGGCCGTACCGATTTCGAGCTGGCGGTCACGCGCGGTGCGCTGGCCCGCGACATGCCGGTGCTGGGCATCTGCGGCGGCCAGCAGCTGCTGGCGGTTGCCTTCGGCGGCACGCTCATACAACACATCCCGGACAGCGTGGCGAATGCGCTGGAGCACGAGCAGCCAACCCCGCGCAACCTGCCGGGGCATGAGGTGACGGTCGCGGCGGATACGCTGCTGGCGCGCATCGTGGCCAAGCCGGTGCTGGCGGTTAACAGCGCGCATCACCAGGCGGTGGCCACGGCCGGTCCGGGCGCAGTGGTCAACGCGGTGGCGCCGGATGGCGTGGTGGAGGGCGTGGAGCACCCCGGCTTCCGCTTCGCGCTCGGCGTGCAGTGGCACCCGGAATATGCGGTGGATTCAGCCGACCCGCTGATCCTGCAGGCGTTCGTGCATGCAGCGCGGGATTACGGATCGGATGCCTGACGTGGACGAACCCCGAGACGACTCCGCTGGCGACGCGGCCGAGAACGAGCGCGGCGAGCGCATCGCCAAGGTGCTGGCCCGCGCCGGCATCTCCAGTCGGCGAGACGCCGAGAAGCTGATCGCCGAAAACCGGGTGAAGCTGAACAACAAGCTGGTGACTACGCCCGCCACCTTCATCCAGCCTGGCGACATGCTGACGGTGGACGGCAAGCTGGTGGCGGAGGCGCAGAAGACCCGGCTGTTCCGCTACCACAAGCCTGCCGGCCTGGTGACCACGCACAAGGACGAAAAAGGCCGGCCCACGGTCTTCGAGAAGCTGCCGAAGGAGATGGGCCGCGTCATCAGCGTGGGACGGCTGGATTTGAACAGCGAAGGCCTGCTGCTGCTGACCAATGACGGCGAACTTGCCCGCAAGCTGGAACTGCCGAGCAATGGCTGGATCCGGCGCTACCGCGTGCGCGTCCACGGCACCCCGACCGACCGCGACCTGGCAGCGTTGGCCCAGGGCGTGACGGTGGACGGGGTGCGCTACGGCGCCATCGAGGCCGGGCTGGACAGCCGCCAGGGCGCCAATTCCTGGCTGACCGTGGCGTTGCAGGAAGGCAAGAACCGCGAGATCAGGCGGGTGATGGATCACCTGGGCCTGGATGTGTCGCGGCTGCTGCGCACCGCCTACGGCCCGTTCCAGCTGGGCACGCTGCCCAAGGGCGCGATCGAGGAAGTGAACCCCAAGGTGATGCGCGAGCAGCTTGGCCTGAAGAGCGAAGCCGCCGAGCAACGCGCCGCCGACCGCAAGGCCCGCCGCAAGCCGGCGGCCGAGGCGTGAGCGTGATGTCGGGCGGGGAGGGCCGTGACAGGCCCGGCCATGACGGGCAGCAGGGGCTGCCCCCCCCAACAGGCGCACGGCAGTGCGCTCGCCGCGCTTGCAGTGAACGCGAAGGCCACGGAAAGCTGACCCAGGCGGGCCGCCCAGGCCCGAGAGGCCGAATGGGCGTCACGCCGGAGGCGTGCCTTCGGCACGACGTGCGCTTATGGGCACGCAAGCCAAGCCGGCGGATGCCGGCGCCGGCGCTTGAGGCCGCGCAATGCGCATAGCCGCAGGCCGCCACAAGGGCCGCACCATCATCGCGCCGGATGGCATGACCACGCGCCCGACCGCGGACCGCGTCCGCGTCTCGATGTTCGACATGCTGTGGCACGCGCCTTGGGCGGGACGGGACATCGTCAACGGCGCCCGCGTGCTGGATGTATTCGCCGGCACCGGCGCGCTGGGGCTGGAAGCGCTCTCACGCGGGGCGGCGCATGCCACCTTCATCGAGAACGATGCCGCCGCCCTGGCCTCGCTGCGCATCAACATCACCCGCTGCGCCGAACTGACCCGCACCCGCGTGCTGCCGGCCGATGCGCTGAAGCCGCCGCGGGCGCAGCAGCCCTGCACGCTGATCTTCCTCGACCCGCCCTACGGCCAGGGCTTTGTCGGCCAGGCGCTGGTGGCGCTGGCCAAGGCCGGCTGGATCGCCCCGGGCGCGCTGGTTTCCTGCGAGTTCGGCCGCGAATTCGCCGAGACGCCGGAGGGCTACACCCTGCTGGCGGAACGCCAGCACGGCCTGGCCAGCCTGCTGTTCCTGCGGGCTCCCACGGGCGCTCCGTGACGCAACTGCGGTCGCTGCTCGTGCTGCTGCCGGGCCACGGCATCGGTGGGGCGGAACTGCACACGCTGGAGATTGTCCGTGCCGCGGCCGCGCTGGGCGTGCGGGTGGCGCTGGCGGCGGAACCCGCCTTCATCGCGCCGCTGGCCGCCCGCCTTAGCCGGCTGCCTGGCCTGACGCTGCATCCGGCCCCTGGCCTCGGCTGGTCGCCCGAGCGCTTCCATGAAAGTCCGGTGGACCAGGCCCGCGCCACCGCCAGCCTGATCGAGGCAACCCGCCCCGACGCCGCGCTGCTGCCGCTGCCCTGGCCCACCGCCGGCATCGGCCCGCGCCGCGCCCTGGCGGCGGTCGAGGTGCCCAGCCTGCTGGTCGGCCACCTGGTGCCATTGGATGGCGACGCCAATGCGGTGCGCGCGCTGGGTGGGTTTGCCGCCGGGCCGGGCCGGGTGGTGGCGGTCTCGGCGCCCACGGCACGGCGGCTGGCGCTGGGCTATGGCCTGGCGCAGGGCCAGGTCGGCGTGCTGCCCAACGGCGTGATGGTGCCGCCGGAGGACCCGGTGGCGCGCGCCGAGGCGCGGCTGGCCAAGCGCCGCTGGCTGAACCTGCCGCCGGACGCGCCCATGCTGGTCTTCGCTGGGCGCCTGGACAAGCAGAAGGGCGCCGACCTGCTGCCCGCGCTGGCCTTGGCGCTATGGCAGCAGCGGGGCGCCACGCTGGTCGCGCTTGGCCAGGGCGAGATGCTGGAGCAACTCTCGGGCCTGGGTGAGCCGCTGCGCTTGCCGGGCCAGGTGGCGGATGTGCCGGCCTGGCTGCTGGCGGCGGATGCGCTGCTGATGCCGTCTCGGCTTGAGGGCTGCCCCCTGACCTTCCTGGAAGCCGCCGCCCGGCGCTGCCCGGTGCTGGCCAGCCGGGCCGCGCTGGAATGCCTGGAGGATCGCGCCGGCGAGATGGCCACGCTGATCGATATCGACAGCCCCTATGGCCTGACCGCGGATGTCTGCGAGGGCTTCCCGCCGGGGCCGCGCAGCGCGCTGCAGGTAACGGCGGCCTGGCGCCATGCCACGCAGCAGGATCAGGTCATGATGCTGCGGCGCTACCTCGGCCTGCTGCGTGGGCTGGTGGCGTAGCGACGCCGCGGCGGCAGTGCCCCGCTGCCTTGGTGGCCGGGCCGGCCGCACGTTTTCCGCCGTCACGGCAATGTCGCCGCCTGGGCGTTTGCGCTAGGAACCAGGGATGCTGCCGCAACCCTTCCTGCCCTGGTGGCCGGCCCTGCCGAAGCCGGCGCCTTCGGTGCCCTCCACCGCGCCGCTAGCGGCGACCCCGACCGCGCCGCTAGCGGCGACCGAGGTGCTGCTAGCCGTGGTGATCCCGGCTTACGGCCAGCCCGGCCTGCTGCCGGAAGCCATCGAGAGCGTGCTGGCGCAGCAGGGCGCCCCGCCCACCGCCGTCGTGGTGGTGGATGACGGCTGCCCCGACCCCGAGACCAGCCGCACCGCCAGCGCCTACGCCGCCGCCTACCCCGGCCGCGTGCTGGCGGTGCGGCAGCGCAATGCGGGCCTTTCAGCCGCGCGCAACACCGGCATCGAGGTGGCGCTGGCCAGCTTCCCGGCCTGCCGCGCGGTGTATTTCCTGGATGCCGACAACCGCATGGCGCCGCACCTGCTGGCCCGAGCCGATGCGGCCTTGCAGGCGGCGCCGCCCGGCATCGGCTGGGTCTATCCGGATTTCGACATGTTCGGCCTGCCGATGAACGGCAGTGGCGCCGGCGCCTATTCCCTGCTGGCGCAGCTGGTGGACAACCTGTGCGAGGCCGGCAGCCTGGTGCGGCGCAGTCTGTTGCAGGCGGGCTTGCGCTTCGACGAAGGCTTCCGCGCCGGCTTCGAGGATTGGGATTTCTGGTTGCAGGCAGCGTCGCGTGGCTTCCGCGGCCAGCATTTGCCGAACTCCGGCTTCCAGTATCGCCGCCGGCCCGAAAGCATGCTGGCCGAGGCCGAGCGCCAGCGCCCGATCCTGGCGCATGCGCTGCGCCGCAAGCACGCGGGCCTGTACCACCCGCGCCAGCTGCTGCGGCTGGAAGCGGCTGACATGCCGCGCTTCGCCTGGTTCCGCAGCGGCGAAGCCAGCGCCCACCTGCTGCTGGACCCGACCCTGCCGCCGACCGAGACGCTGCCCCTGGCGGCGGCGCGGGACCGGCTGCTGGCCACGGCGGAGACGCCCTCGGCCGCCTTCTTCCCGCCGGTGTGCCTGTTCGCCGAGCCGGCGGTGCTGGCGTTCCTCGCCCGCTTCCGCCTGCTGCACGGGCTGTTCTGGCAGGCCGACCTGACGCTGCGCGACGCGCAGTTCATGGGCGTGGAATTGCTGCCGGGTGGCGAGGCCGAGTTCCGCCAGGAATTGCTCGGCGGCAGTGGTGGGCTGGCGGCCTGCCAGCTGGTCTTCGCCCGCACCCGCACGGTGCTGGAAAGCATCCGCGACCCCTCGGGCGATTGGCTGGACAGCCTGCGCCGCGAAGCGCCGCGCCCGGCCACGCGCCGGCTGCGCCTGGTGCTGCCGGATGGCGAACGCCCGCCGCCGCCCACCACCCTGCCGCCGGTGCATCTGCTGGCGGAGGAGGTGAGCGAGCTGGCGCGCACCGAACGCCGCGCCACCGCGCTGCCGCGGCAATGGCGCAGCGACTTCCGCCGGCCCCGGCACGAGGTGGTGGAGCATTGCCGGCACGAGAACGGCCTCGGCGTCGCGCTGCCGCTGCTGCCGGCGGCGGGGCGGCGGGACATTGCGCTGCTGGTGCCGGTGTTCAGCTTCGGCGGCGTCGAGAAGGTGGTGCTGGCCTATGCCCAGCAGTTCCGCGCCGCCGGCTGGCGGCCTCATCTGTTCGTCATCGGCAGCCGGCAGATGGCGCTGACGCCGGAAGCCCGCGCCGCCTTCGAGAGCATCACCCTGATGCATGGCCTGGGCGAGGATGGCGAGGACTGGACCGCCGGCTATTTTGGGGGAGGCACCCCCAGCCTGGGCAACCGCAAGGAGGCCGCGGATGTGCTGGGCCTGCTGGCCGGCATGCATGCGGTGCTGAACACCCATTCCTTCGCCGGCCATGCGCTGATGGCGCGGCTGCGACGGCTGGGCGTCCGCACCCTGGTCGGGCTGCATCTGGTGGAGCGCAGCGCCTGGGGCCAGCCGAGCGGCAACCCGCACCACGCCCTGGCCTATGAACATGCCTATGACGGCTTCGTCGTCATCAGCCAGGCGCTGCGGGACTGGTGCCTGGGCCAGGGCATCCCTGGCTACAAGCTGCATCTGGTGCGCAACGCGCCGGGCTACGCCACCACTCCCGAGCGCGTGGCCGAGGTGCTGGCCGGCCGGCGCGCGCGGACGGCCGGCCCGCTGCGGGTGCTCTATCTCGGCCGGCTGGATCGCCAGAAGGGCATGGACCGGCTGGCGACGCTGGTCGCGGCGCATCCGGCGCTGGACTGGCGCGTCGTCGGTGGCGCGGTCATGGCCGACAGCGGCATGGCGCCGGATGTCGGCGTGGCGGTGGAACCACCGGTCAACCGGCCGGCGCAGCTGGATGCGCTGTACGCCTGGGCCGACGTGGTGCTGCTGCCGTCGCGCTTCGAGGGCGTGCCGCTGACGGTGCTGGAAGCCCAGCGCCTCGGCTGTGCCGTCATCGCCACCGATGTGGGCGCGGTGCTCGAGATCATCACCCATGGCGTTGACGGGCTGCTGGTGCCGCACGACCAGTCGGAAGCCGGCATCGTCGCGGCCTTCAGCGCGGCGCTGGCGGCGGACCCGGCGGTGCTGGCCCGGCTCGGCCAGGCCGCCGCCGCCCGCGTGGCCGGGGCTGACTGGGCCGCGACGACGCAGGATTTCCTCACCTGGCTTGCGGCAAGCTGCCCGCTGGATGCCGAAACATGACCATGACCCCGCTTCTCGCGCCCCCCGCCGTCCTGGCTGCGCTGCTGTCCGGCCAGCCGAGCCTGCTGGTGCTGGACGGCATCGCCGGCGCCGAGACCCTGGCCGCCGCGCTGCCGACGCTGCCGTGCTGGCGGGTGCAGGGGCTGCGGCTTTCGGGTTTCGGCGCGGCCGAGACCGGCGAAGTGCCCCTGCCGGCCTTGCCCGCCGGCGTGCTGGCCATTCTGGCGCCGAGCGAGGCTGCCGCCGCTGACCTGCTGGCCTGCTGGCAGGGCCTGGCGCCGCCGCCGCTGCTGGTGGTGGCGGATGCCGCCACCGCATGGCCAGCGCTGGCGCAACTGGCGCTGGCCGAGGCCACCGCCGCCGCGCAGCGCGCCGCCGGGCTGCATCGCGCCCTGGTGACGACGCGCCAGGATTATGAGGAAACCCGCTCCGCCATGGCGGTGCTGATGCAGTCCAGCGGCTTCCGCGCCCCGCTGGCGCTGGAAACCGCGCTGGCCTGCGAACCCGGCCCGGCGGTGCGGACCGAAGCCGGCCATCTGGCGCTGGGGCAGTTGCTGACGGTTGCGGTGGAATCGCTGGCCGCCGTGGCGCTGCACATCGAAGCTGCCGAGGTCTCGCCGGAAGCGCGGCTGCGGTTGCGGCTGTACGGCGCCGAAAGCGGCCGGGTGCTGGCGGCCTGGCTGGTGCCGGCCGAGGCGCTGAAGCCCGGCTGGCTGGCGCTGGACCTGCCGGCACCGGTCGGCCCGGTGCGGGAGACCGCCTGCCTGGACCTGGTGGTGGAAGGCGGCGTGGCGGACCGGCTGGCGATCTCGCTGGAGGATGCCAGCGCCGATCCGGCCCGCAGCGCACACCAGGACACCGGGGAGATGATGCCGGTTTCGCTCGGCCGCGCCCTGGCGCTGCGGTTGTGGCAGGCGCCGTTCGGCCGCCGCTTCACCATGCCGCTATACTGGCATTGGGAGCAGGGCGACCTGCCGCTGCCCCCCGCCGCCGTGCCGGTGGCGATGGCGCAGCAGGTCTGGCCGCTGGCGCAGCTGCCGCTGGGGGGCAGCAATGTCTCCCTGGGGGCCGAGGCGCCGCGCCCGCTGCTGGTGCTGGCGCCGGGTGCCGAGGCGATGGCGGTGCTGCCCTGGGTGCCGGTGGCGGGGCTGGACCTGATTGAAGCGACGCTGGCGCTGCCCGAGGGCGCGGCGCCGGGGCTGGAGGTGGCGCTGTGGCTGCAGCCCGCCGGCTGCGCGGCGGAATCGCCGGATGAGCTGAATCTGGCCGCGCCCGGCGCCCGCTGCTCCGGCTGGCGCGCGGTGCCGGCCGATGGCGGCGGCCTGGCAATTGCGCTGCGGCTGCCGCTGGACGCCGCGCCGACGCTGGCCGTGGTGCTGCTGGCGCGACTGTCGGCCGCTTCCCCCGTCGCCAGCCGGCTGGAGTGGGCGGAACTGTTCGGCCGCAGCCTGGGGCGGATGGCGTTGCCGGAGCCGCCGGCCGCGCCGCTGGTCAGCAAGCCACGCCCGGCGGAATGCGGCGCGGTGCGGATGCATGAGCACTACCACACCCAGGATGGCGGCTATCGGCACTTGGACATGACGCTCGAGCAGGTGCGCCTGGGTGGCACTGCCTGGCCGAGCATGCGCTTCAAGCTGGCGCTGAATGGCGCCGTGCCCAACCTTGAATTCCGCCTTCGGCCGGACTGGCCGGTGCTGTTCCAGCATTGGCCGGGCGACGTGGTGGACCAGCACGGCCCGGTCTTCGTGATACCTGAGGACCGGCTGGTGGCGATGCTGGACGGCATGCGCTCCGCCCGTGACGCCCAGGCGGTGCGCGCTTTGGTGCACTTGCTGCCCAGCGTGGTGCGCGGCCTGCCGCGCGAGGCTGGCGACCCCGCGCCCTGGCTGGAAGCGGCCCGGCGGTTGAACGGGTTGTTGGGATAGAGTCTGGTCGGCGAAGGCGGAATCGCCGGAGCGGTGGATCAGCCGCTCAAACAAAGCCTACAGCGTGATCCACCAAAGAGATCACGCTGTAGCTACCGCCGGCCGAACAGCTTCTCCAACTCGGCCGGTCCCAGCTTCAGGAAGGTGGGGCGGCCGTGGCTGCACGTCGCGGCGCGCGGCGTGGCCTCCATCTGGCGCAGCAGCGCGTCCATCTCGGCCGGGGCCAGGCGGCGGCCGGCGCGGACGCTGCCATGGCAGGCCAGGCGGGCGATGGCGGCGTCCAGCCTCGCGTCCAGCGCGGTGCTTTCGCTGGTCTCGGCCAGTTCCTCCGCCAGGTCGCGCAGTAGCGGCGCCGGGTCCGGGTTGCCCAGCAGCGCCGGCATCGCCCGCACCAGCACCGCCCCGGCGCCGAAGCCATCCAGGTCCAGCCCCAGCCGGGCGAGTTCCGGCGCCGCGTCCAGCAGCCGGGCGGCGGCGCTGGCCGGCAGGTCCACCACCGCCGGCAGCAGCAGCGGCTGGGCGCGGACGCCGCCGTCCAGGTACTGCGCGCGCAGGGCTTCGTGGGTCAGGCGTTCATGCGCGGCGTGCTGGTCCACCAGCACCAGGGCGCCGTCGCTGGCCTCGGCCAGGATGTAGGTATCCAGCACCTGGCCCAGCGCGCGGCCCAGCGGATGTTCCGGTGGCGCGGGCGGCGCTTCCGGCAACGGCGCCGGGCGGGGCGGCGCGAAGCCGAGCCCCAGCCCCGGTGAGGCCAGCGGCATGCTGGGCGGCGGCACCAGCGCCAGCCCGGCTTCCTCAAAGCCCTTGCCGGCGAAGGCGTGCGGCAGCGGCGCTGGTGGCGGCGCTGGCTTCCAGCCGGAAGCGGGGCGCGCAAGGGGGCGAAATGCCGGGCGGGCCGGCGTACTGAAGGCGATGCCCGCCCCGACCCCCAGCGCCTTCTTCAGCGCCGAGATCATGAAGCTCCGCACCGCGGCCTCCTCGCGGAAGCGCAGCTCGGTCTTCATCGGGTGGACGTTCACATCCACCGCCTCGGGGTCGATCTCCAGGTACAGCGCCGCCACCGGGTAGCGCCCGGCTGTGACCAACTCCCGCGTTGCCACCCGCAACGCGGTGCGCAGCACCGGGTCCTTCACCGGGCGGCGGTTGACCACCAGGTGCTGCTCGGCGCTGGTGGCGCGGGTATAGGCCGGCTGGGCGATCAGGCCGGTCAGTTGGAAGGTCTCGCCGACCGATTCGACCGGCAGCGCTGCGGCGGCGAAGTCCGGGCCGAGCACCTGCTTGATCCGCGCATCGCGTTCGGCCGGGGCCAGGTTCAGCACCTCGCGGCCGTCATTCTCCAGCCGGAAGGCCACCTGCGGCCAGGCCAGCGCCAGCCGGCGCACGGCTTCAATTGCGTGGTCGGCCTCGCTGCGCGGCGTCTTCAGGAACTTCCGCCGGGCCGGTACGGCGAAGAACAGGTCGCGTACCTCCATGCGGGTGCCCGGAGCGCCGGAGGCCGGGGTGACCGCCGATTTCCGCCCGCCTTCCACGCTGATGACATGGGCATCGAAGCCCGGCTGCCGGCTGGTGATGGTCAGCCGCGCCACCGCGCCGATGCTGGGCAACGCTTCGCCACGAAACCCCAGCGTGGCGATGCGGAACAGCAGCCCTTCCTCCTCCAGCTTGGAGGTGGCGTGGCGTTCCACCGCCAGGTCGAGGTCGGCGGCGGACATGCCATGGCCGTCATCCTCGATGACCACGCGCTCGATCCCGCCGCCTTCCAGCGTGATGCCGATGCGGGTCGCGCCGGCATCCAGCGCGTTCTCGACCAGCTCCTTCACCACGGCGGCCGGGCGCTCCACCACCTCGCCGGCGGCGATGCGGTTGGCGGTGGTCTCGGGCAGGATGCGGATGGCGGGCAGGAGCAGGGTCATGCGATTCGGGCCGCAGCATAGCGCGGAAGTGCTGCCGACGCAGTCACTTCACCCGCGGGTCAGCCCGCCAGCAGTGCCCGCATCAGCCCCTCGGTGCTGCTGTCATGCGCGCCCGGCTGCGGCGCCCCGGCGGCCAGTTCCGGCAGGATGGCGCTGGCCAGTTGCTTGCCCAGTTCCACGCCCCATTGGTCGAAGGCATTGACGCCCCAGAGCGCGCCCAGCGTCGCCACCTTGTGCTCATACAGCGCCACCACCTGGCCCAGGGTGAAGGCGTCCAGCCGCGGCAACACCAGCGAAACACTGGGCCGGTCGCCCGGGAAGACCCGGTGCGGGCCAAGCGCCGGCGTCTCCGCCGTGGCCTCGGCCAGGGTCTTGCCGCGCAGCAGCGCGGCCGCCTGGGCCAGGCCCTGGGCCAGCAGCTTGTGGTGGCTGTCGAGGTAAGGGTGGTCGGGCTGGGCCACGAAGATGAAGTCCACCGGCACCGGGCGCGGGCTTTGATGCACCAGTTGCATGAAGCTGTGCTGCGCATTGGTGCCGGGCTCGCCGAACACCACCGGCCCGGTGTCGCCGCGCACGGGTTCGCCGGCCAGGGTCACGCGCTTGCCCAGGCTTTCCATCTCAAGCTGTTGCAGATGCGCCGGCAGCCGGGCCAAGCGTTCGTCATAGGGCAGCACGGCGCGGGCGTTCAGGCCCAACCCGTTGACGTGCCAGCACTCCACCAGCGCCAGCAGCACCGGCAGGTTGTCTTCCAGCGGCGCGTGCAGGAAGTGTTCGTCCATGGCGTGGGCGCCGGCCAACAGCTGGGCAAACCGGTCCCAGCCCAACGCCAGCGCCAGCGAAAGCCCGATGGCGCTCCACAGGCTGTAGCGCCCGCCGACCCAGTCCTTGAACGGAAACACCCGCTCCGCCGGAATGCCGAAGGCGGCGGTCGCGGCCAGGTTGGTGGAAAGCGCCACCATGCCTTCCCCGGCATGCGCGCCCAGCCAGGCCTTGACCAGATGCGCGTTGGTCATGGTTTCCTGGGTGGTGAAGGTCTTGCTGGCCACCAGGACCAGGGTGCGTGCGGGGTCCAGCCGCGGCGCCAACTCGGCCCAGGCATGGCCGTCCACGTTGCTGAGGAAGTGCGCCCGCATCGGGCAGCCCAGGCGCCACAGCGCCCGCGCCACCATCGCCGGGCCCAGGTCGCTGCCGCCGATGCCGATGTTCAGCACATCGGTGAAGCGGCCCTCGGCATGGGTCGCCGTGGTGAAGGCCTGCATCCGCGCCAGCACGGCGGCGACATCGGCTGCGGCCTCGGCATTGCCCTGGCCCCCACGCAGCGCCAGGTGCAGCACGGCGCGGCCTTCGGTGGCGTTGACCATGTCGCCGCGCGCCAAGGCGTCGCGCTTGCCCGCGACATCGGCGGCGCGGGCCAGGCCGAGGAGCGCCGCCAGTACCTCATCCGAGATGGCGGTCTTGGAGAAATCCAGCAGCAGCCCGTCGGCGCGGCGGCTGAAGCGGGCGAAACGACCAGGATCGGCGGCGAACAGCGCACGGGCGGAGGGCGGGGCGGCACCCAGCCGAGCCAGTTCCGCCCATTGCGACTCGACCATGGTCCGTCTCCTGCCTTTGGGACCGGATTATAACCCAGCAGGCTGCCCGGCAATCACCACGGAGAGGTCATCGGCCCGCAGCAGCCGCCCGGCCACCGCCGCCAGTTGGTCACGCTTCAGCGCGGCCAGTCGCGCCGGCCGCCCGGCCAGCCATTCCGGCGCGCGGTCGTTCTGGCGCAGCGTCAGCAGCCCGTCCGCAATCCGCCGGCTATCGACGAATTGCAGCGGCAACGCCCCGGTGAGGTAGGCCACCGCGTCGGCCAGTTCTTCCTCGGTCGGGCCGGCCTCGGCCATGCGGCGCCATTCGGCGCGGGTCACCGCCAGCGTCTCGGCCATGCGGGCGTTCTCGCTGGAGACGGCACCGATCAGCGTGCCGCGATGGAACATCAGGTCCAGTCCGGCGGAGATGCCATAGGCCAGCCCGCGTTCCTCGCGCACCGCCTGCATCAGGCGGGAGGAGAAGCCGCCGCCGCCGAGCACGCGCAGCATCACCTGCGCCGCTTCCCAGTCGGGGTCGGTGGTGGCCAGGCCTTCTTGGCCGAACATGGCGGTGGATTGCGGCGCCGTCACCGGCACCACCTGCTGGCCAAAGCGGGTGAAGCCTGGCAGCGCCGGGGCCGCGGGCGGCCTGCCGGCCGGCAGGCCGCTGAACAGCTCGGCCAACAGCGCGGTCAGCGCCTCCGGCCTGATGGCGCCGGAGACGGCGACCAGCAGCCCATCGCGGCGCATCTGCCGCGCCAGCGCCGCCTGCATCTGCGGCACCGTCAGGCTGGCCAGACTGGCGGCGGTCCCCGATGTTGGCCGCCCGGCGGGATGGCCGGGGAAGGCCGCGGCCCAGAAGCTGCGATTGGCCTGGCCGCGCGGGGTTTCCAGCGCCCGACGCTCAGCCGCCAGGGCGCGGGCACGCACCCGCTCCACCGCGCTGGCCTCGAAGCGCGGCCGGGTCATGGCCAGCGATGCCAGCCGCACCGCGTCGGGTAGCGCATCGGTCAGGGCGCGCAGGCTGCCCTCGAACTGGTCGCGCCCGGCGCCGAAGCCGAGGTTGATGGCCTGGTCGCGCACGGCATCGGCAAAGGCGTTGGAATCAAGTCCTCCGGCGCCTTCGGTCAGCAGGCTGGCGGCCTGGGCGATGGCGCCTTCCTCCCCGGCCGGGTCAAGGCTGGCACCGCCCGCCCAGGACCAGGAGATGCTGACGATGGGCAGGCTGTGGTCTTCCACCAGCCAGGCGCTGCCGCCGGCAAAGGGGATGACCTGGATGGGGACGGAAAAACCGGAGGGGCCAGGACCGCTCATAGCGCCGCTCATGCCGGCAGGTGCCAGGCATTGATGCCCTGGGGCGCGCCCAGCACGGCGCGGGCGGCGGCCATCACCTGCGGCGCTGTCACCGCGCGGATATGCCGTGGCCAGAACTCCACCGTGTCCATGGTCAGGCCATTGGCCAGCGCATCCCCCAGCAGCCGCGGCGCGGCGCCGATGCCGTCCAGCGCCAGCACCGCCCCGGCGGTGAGCTGCCGCACCGAGCGGCGGACCTCGTCCTCGGTGACCCCGGCGTCCAGCAGGCGGGCGATCTCGGCATCCAGCGCGGCTTCCAGCCGGGCCGGCTCCACCCCCTGGCGGGCGGTGGTGGCGAAGGAGAAGGTTGTGAAGCTGGGCACATCGCCGGAATAGGAAACCCCGGCCGAGGTCGCCAACCCCGCTTGCACCAGTGCCCGGTTCAGCCGGCTGCCGGGGCCGCTGCCCAGCAGGTGGGCCAGGACTTCCAGCGGGTAGGAATGCTGCGTCGCCCCGAACAGCAGGCCCGGCGCCAGCACCTGGCGCATCAGGCTCGCCTCGCGCACCGCGGCGTCCTTCAGCTCGAAGCGCTGCACACCCTGCATCGGCGGTGGTGGCGCGCGGTCTCGCCCCTGCACCGGGCGGGTGGGCACGCTGCCATACAGGTCCTCGGCCAGCCGGCGCACATCGGCTTCCCGCGCGTCGCCGGCCACCACCAGCACGGCATTGGCCGGGGCGTAGCGGCGGGCGTAGAAGCCGGCCAGGTCATCGCGGGTGATGGCGCGGATCTCGTCCTCCCAGCCGATGATCGGCCGGCCGTGCCAATGCTGCCGGCCCCACAGCGCGGCTTCCTGGGCTTCCCAGAACTTGGCGCGCGGGTTGGCGTCCGTGCGCTGGCGGCGTTCTTCCAGAATGACCAGGCGCTCGGCTTCCAGCGTATCCGCCGGCAGGGTCGGGCCGGCGAAGCGGTCCGCCTCCATCCGCATCACCAGCTCCAGGCGCGAGGCTTCGATATGCTGGTGGTAGGCGGTGACATCGCGGGAGGTGAAGGCGTTGTCCTGGCCGCCCTGCTTGGCGACGATCAGCGAGATGGCGCCGGGCGCGACATGGGCGCTGCCCTTGAACATCATGTGTTCCAGGAAATGCGCGGTGCCGGACTTGCCGGACGGGTCTTCGCCACCGCCGGCGCCATAGAACAGGTAGTGCGCCACCACGGGGGCGCGGCGGCTTTCGGCCAGGACCACGCGCAGGCCGTTCGGCAGGGTCCATGTGCTGGCGCCGAACAGGGCGCGATCCGCCACCGCGGGTTCGGTCTGCACCAGGGCCGGGCTGGCCGGGGCCTGTGCGGCGCCCACCACGGGTAGCGCGGCGGCGCCAAGGGCAGCGGTGGTCAGGCAGGTACGACGGGTCAGCTTGGGCATGTCCGGCAAGATGGGGCGGGAAGGCCCGGCCGCCAAGCCAGCCGAATGTAACGGCGATTGAAATGCCGGCCCGGGTGCATACCGGGCCGCCGTGTCAGAAGATGCTTTCCAGCACCCGGACCACAGGGTTGCCGCTGCGGGCGGGCTGGATGATCGGCGTCTCGCCTTCGCCGGTGTCGCGGCCGAGCGCTGCGTTCTCCCGCAGGCGCTGGCTTTCGCGGCGTGGGTCCACCGGCACGCCGGGCTGGTCGCTGGCGCGCCAGAACATCAGGGTATCGACGAAGCTGCGGTCCGGGCGGTCCAGCCGCTGGCTTTCCTCATCCACCCGGCGGCGGATATCGGCGGTGCCGGGCTGGCCACCGGCGGCGGTGAGCAGGGCATTCTCGCCCGAGCTGACCCGCGCGCTGTTGCCGCGGCCCAGCGCGGCACCCGGCACCAGGGCGGCTTCGGCCTGCTGGCGTTGGTTGAGTTCCTGCGGGCGAACGGCGCCGGGGCGGGGCGTGGGCAGCGCACCCAGCGACGGCGGCATGGAAAGCGGGGCGCGGGTGGTCACCGCGAATTCGTCCGGCGCGTCTCGCGTCAGGCCGAAACTGCGCATGGTGTCGCCGCCGCTACCACAGGCGGCGAGGGGGGCCAGGGCGGCCAAGGCAAGTAGGGCGCGGTAGGCGGAGGGGCGGCGGGTGTTCATGGGAAACCTACTTAGGGCCAGCGTCGCGGCGGAACAAGGCATCTGCCACCAGCACGCCCACGCCCCACACGATACCGGCATCGGCCAGGTTGAAGACGTACCAATGCCAGCCGGCCAGGTGGACATCGACGAAATCCACCACCGCGCCGAAGCGCAGCCGGTCGATGACGTTGCCGATGGCGCCGCCAATGACCGCGCCAAGCGCGGCGGCGACCCAGGCGGTCTCCGCCCGCGCCAGCCAGCGCAGCAGGAACAGGGCAATGCCGGCAGCGGCGCAGGCCAGCACCAGTTGCACCCCGAAGCTGTCGCCCCAGAGCAGCCCGAAGGTGACGCCGCGATTCCACACCATGGTCAGGTCCAGCCCGAGCGGGCCGGCGCTGAACAGCGGGATATTGCGGACCTGCGGCAGGTTGAGACCGACCAGCATCCACCATTTGCTGGCCTGGTCCGCCAGCAGGATGCCCAGCGCGATGGGCAGGCCGAGCTTCAGCCGGCCCATCGCCAGGGTTGCGGCGACCGGGGCCATGGCCATCAGGCGGCCACCACGGCTTCGCAGCGGCGGCACAGCGTGGGGTGGGCGGCGGAGGCGCCGACTTCGGGCAGCACGCGCCAGCAGCGGTCGCATTTTTTTGCGTCCTCGGCGCCGATGTATCGCCACGCTGTATTTGGCGGATTTACGAAGCCCGCTTCCTTCGCGGAGGCGACTTGGAACTCGGAGACAATGCAGACTTCCGCCCAAATCTCGTCGGAAAGAAGATTCAGATCGGCATCAGCAAGGTAAGCGGTAAGCCGAGCTTGGAGCGATGACTTGATCGTCCCCTCCTGGCGCGCTTCTTCAATGTTCCTGGTAACGGTCCGTCGAATCTCCCGCACCCGCTCCCACTTCTCCGCCAGCGCCGCGTCCCGCCACTCGCCCGGCACCACCGGCCAGTCCTGCAGATGCACGCTGTCCGCTTCATCCGGGAAGCGGGCCTGCCAGGCTTCCTCGGCGGTGAAGACCAGCACCGGTGCCAGCCACGTCGTCAGGCAGCGATGCAGCGCGTCCAGCACCGTGCGCGTGCTGCGCCGGCGCAGGCTGTCCGGCGCGTCGCAGTACAGCGCGTCCTTGCGGATATCGAAGTAGAACGCCGAGAGGTCTGCGGCGCAGAAGTTGTGCAGCTCCGGATAGACGCCGCTCCAGTCGTAGTCCACGGCGGCCTGGCGCAGCTTCACGTCCAGCTCGCTGAGCCGATGCAGCACCCAGCGCTCCAGCTCCGGCAGTTCCGCATGGTCAACGCGCTCGGACTCCGAAAAACCTTCAAGCCCGCCCAGCAGCCAGCGCAGCGTGTTGCGCAGCCGGCGATACAGTTCTGCCTGTTGCTTGAGGATTTCCTTGCCGATCCGCAGGTCGTCCGAGGTGTCGGCGTTCATCACCCAGAGCCGGAGAATATCGGCGCCGGAGTCCTTCATCACCTCCTGCGGGGCGGTGACGTTGCCGAGCGACTTCGACATCTTGCGGCCCTTCTCATCCAGCACGAAGCCGTGCGTCAGGATGGCCTTGAAGGGCGGCACGCCGCGGGTGCCGATGCTCTCCAGCAGCGAGGAATGGAACCAGCCGCGATGCTGGTCCGAGCCTTCCAGATAGAGGTCCGCCGGGAAGGGCAGGCCGCGTTCCTTGGTGAGGGTGAAGGCGTGGGTCGAGCCGCTCTCGAACCAGACATCCACGATGTCCATCACCTGCTCGTAATGCGCAGGGTCGCGCAGCTCCGCCCCGGAGACGGGGTTGAGGAAGCGCGCGGCGGCGCCGGGCAGGTACCAGGCATCGGCGCCCTCCACGCGGAAGGCATCGATGATGCCCTGCATGACCGCGGGGTCGCGCAGCACTTCGCCGCTGCGCTTGTCCACGAAGACCGCGATCGGCACGCCCCAGGCGCGCTGGCGGCTGATGCACCAGTCCGGCCGCGCCGCCACCATGCTGCCGATGCGGTTGCGCCCCTGGTCCGGCACGAAATGCGTGGCGGCGATGGCGGCCAGCGCCTTCTCGCGGATGCGGTTGTCGTCATCCATGGCGATGAACCACTGCGGCGTGGCGCGGAAGATCACCGGCTTCTTGCTGCGCCAGCTATGCGGGTAGCTGTGGGTCAGCTTGGATTTGGCGACCAGCGTGCCGACGCTGTCGCAGGCGGCATAGACCGCGTCATGCGCCTTGAACACGTGCAGGCCCTCGAAGCCTGGCGCGCCCAGCGGGTTGAAGGTGCCGTCGTCGTTGACCGTCTCGGGGATGGCGATGCGCTCGGCCATCGGGCGGCCGGCGTTGACGCTGCGGATCAGGTTGAAGTCGTCCTCGCCATGGCCGGGCGCGATGTGGACGAAGCCGGTGCCGGCCTCGGTGGTGACGAAATCGCCTGCCAGCAGGGGCACGGTGAAGCCGTAGCCGTCGTGCCAGGCCGCCAGCGGATGCGCGGCCACGGCGCCTTCCAACTCGGCGCCCTTCAGCACGCGCTTGAGGGTATGCGCCGCCAGCCCGGCATCCTTCTCGAAGGCCGGCAGCAGCGGCAGCGCCACCAGCAGGTTCTCGCCGGGCTTGAGGAAGCTGCCCTCGGCAACCTCCACCACATGCACCAGCGCGTAGTCGATCTCCGCGCCATAGGCCACGGCGCGGTTGCCCGGGATGGTCCAGGGCGTGGTGGTCCAGATCACCACGCTGGCACCGAACAGGTCCACGGCGCCGGCTTGCTTCAGTGGAAACCGCGCCCACAGCGTCGGCGAGATGTGGTCGTGGTACTCGATCTCGGCATCCGCCAGCGCGGTCTTCTCCACTGGGCTCCACATCACCGGGCGCAGGCCGCGATACAGCGAGCCGTTCATCAGGAAGCGACCAATTTCCTCGACGATCACGGATTCACTGGAAAAATCCATCGTCGCGTAGCGCTTCGCCCAGTCGCCGCCGACGCCGAGGCGGATGAACTCCTCGCGCTGCACGCCCAGCCAATGCGCCGCGTAGTTCCGGCATTCCGCACGGAAGTCCAGTACCGGCACCGAGTCCTTGTCGCGCTTCTTGGCGCGGTATTCTTCCTCGACCTTCCACTCGATCGGCAGGCCGTGGCAGTCCCAGCCCGGCACGTAGTCGGCATCCTTGCCGCTCATCTGCGCCGCGCGGTTGATGACGTCCTTCAGGATCTTATTCAGCGCGTGGCCGATATGCAGCGGGCCGTTCGCATAGGGCGGGCCGTCATGCAGCACGAATTTTTCGCGCCCGGCGGATTTGGTGCGCAGCCGGCCCCACAAATCCATCGCCTGCCAGCGCGCCAGCGTGGCGGGTTCGCGCTTCGGCAGGTCGCCGCGCATCGGGAAGGGCGTGTTGGGTAGGAAGACGGTGCCGCGATAGTCGCGGGTCTCGGCGGGGGCGTCGGTCATGGGTTCATTCCAGGCCGCGGGCGGCCGTCATCGGGTGGCAGACTCGCAGAGCATCCCGGCCCCTAGAGAGGGACCGGGCCTGGAATTCGAGCAGATGGCCACCGGTTCATCGCCGGGTTATCGGGGTTTCGCCGCCCTAAGGTCAAGCGAAGCCAGTATCTCCCGCGCCTGCCTCTCGTCGTCGGCAATCGCCAGCTTCAGCGGCTCCAGCCCGTCGAATTTGCGGTCCTCCCGCAGGAAATGCCTGAGGCGGACGCCGATTTCCTGGCCGTAGAGGTCGCCCGAAAAATCAAAAATGAAGGTTTCCAGCCGGGTCTGCGGGTCGCCGCCCAGGGTCGGCCGGCGGCCGATATTGCTCACCGCCTTCAACTCCCGCCCATCCGCCAGCAGCACGGTGGTGGCATATACCCCGCGCGCCGGCTCCAGGTGGCCGCCCAGCCAGATATTGGCGGTGGGCCAGCCCAGCACCCGGCCCAGCTTGTCGCCATGCACCACCTCGCCGCGGATTTCCCAGGGGCGGCCCAGCTTTTCCGTGGCGCGCTCGGGGTAGCCATCCTGCAGCAGCCGGCGGATGCGGGTGGAGGAGATCGGCCCCTGCGCGTCCGTCACCGGCGGCACCACGGTCAGGCCGATGCCGCGGGCTTCCGCTGCCCGGCCGAGGAAGCCGGCATCGCCACCGCGCCGATGGCCAAAGGCGAAGTCGCCGCCGCAGGCCAGGTGCCGGGCGCCCAGCGCCTGATGCAGGATGTCTTCGACGAAGGCCTCGGCCGGCAG
>CANBNK010000014.1 GCA_947371015.1 Acetobacteraceae bacterium
ACACCAGGGGATTGCTGAGGTGCTTGCTCTCGCTCCAGGCCGCATCGGTCGGCGCCGGGGTGCCAGCATTCACCGGGCTTTTCGTGCCGGCGGGTACGGCGGCCCGGTAGATCGCGTCGAACTCGTCCACCGCGATGACGCGACCTTCGACTTCAAACGTGTGGCGCATGGTCAGGACGCAGATCTGCCCGGTGCGCGCCTTCTTCGGCTCGATTGCGGCGACCTCGGCCTTCTTCACCAGCGCATCGCCGACGCGGAGTTCGCCCGGGATCTTGACCCGGCGGCCGGCGCCCATGCGGCGCGGCAGCGGGATCGGCGGCAGGATCACGCCCTTGTTCGGGTGGCCGTCGGGGCCGATGTCGGACTGACGCGCGCTTTCGCAGCAGAACATGCTGAACCAATGCGGCGGCAGCAGCGTGCCGCGCGGGAAGGCGTCGGGGTCCTGGTCCAGCGTGGCGGCGATGCGGCGCAGCATGCTGGGGGAGACGTCATCCTGCGTGATACGGACGTGGCCCAGCCAGTCGCGCTTCACCTGCTCTACGGCGGTGTCGAAATCATCGGCCATGGGTGGCTCTCCTACTCGGCAATCAGGTTCAGGCGGCGGATCAGCGGGCCCCACTTCGCCGCGTCGGCGCGGGTCAGGGCGCGGAATTCCGCAGGGGTATTGGCGGGCGCGATATCGGCGCCGACGCGGTCGTAGCCGGCGCGCAGCTTGTCGTCGCGCAGCGCCTCGTTCAGCGCGGCATTGACGCGGGCGATGATCTCATCCGGCGTCTTGGCCGGCGCCACGATGCCGAAATAGCCGGCGCCGACGAAGCCGGGGACCGTCTCCGCCATGGTCGGCACGCCAGGCCACATCGGGCTGCGCTCGGCCTTGGTCACCGCCAGGGCGCGGATGGTCGGCATGGTGCGGACGGTATCGCCCTCGGGGATGCCGATGCAGCGGGCGTGGACGCGGCCGGAGAGGAGGTCCGTCATCGCCTGGGTGCTCTGGCGATAGGGCACGTGCACCATGTCCAGCCCGAGCCGCGCGCCGAGGTCTTCCATGATCAGGTGGGTGATCGCGCCGACGCCGGCGCTGGCATAGGTGAACTTGCCGGGGTTGGCCTTGATCCAGCCGATAAGTTCCGGAAAGGTCGCGGCGGGGATGCTGGTATGAACCAGCAGGACATTGGAGGTGCTGCAGAACTGGCCGACCGGGGCGAAGTCGGTTTCCCAATTATAGCCCAGCTGGCGGTACAGCAACGCGTTGACGCCGCTGTTGGTGCCCATGGTGCCGACCATCAGCGTGTAGCCATCGGCGGGGCTGCGGGCCAGCATCTCGGCGGCCAGGTTGCCGGCGCCGCCGGGGCGGTTGTCGGCCAGTACGGTCTGGCCCAGCCGTTCGCCCAGCGCCTGCGCGGTGATGCGGCTGACGATGTCGGTCTGGCCGCCGCCGCCATAGGGCACCAGCAGGCGGATGGTGCGGTCTGGGTACTCGGCAGCGCGGCCGAGGCGCGGGGCCGCCAGCATGGCCAGCCCGGCCAGGGCGGCGCGGCGCGTGGTTGCAACGGCCATGAATCGGTTTCCCTCAGTAGGTTGAATGGCGCGCAATCTGCGGCGCTTTTCGGCTCTGGTCAAAGCCGCGCGCAGGCCGCAGGCTTGGCCGCAAGGACGTAGGGGGAAACTATGGGGCTGGCACGTCGCGCGCTGTTGCTGGGCCTGGCCACGCCTGCGCTGGTGCAAGCCCAGGCCCAAGCGCCAGCATGGCCCAGCCGCAGCATCCGCCTCGTGGTCAGCTTCGCCCCCGGCGCCAGTGCGGATTTCTTCGCCCGCGCCATCGCGCCCCGGCTGGAGGCGCGCTTCGGCCAGGCGGTGGTGGTGGAGAACCGGCCGGGCGCCGGCGGCAATATCGGCGTGGATGCGGTGGCCAAGGCAGCGGCGGATGGCCATGTGCTGGGCGTGGCCGCGGCCGGCGCGCTGAGCGTGAACCCGGTGCTGCAATCCTCCATGCCCTATGATGTCGCCCGCGACCTGGCGCCGGTGGGGCTGGCGCTGGACATTCCCTTCGCGCTGGTCGCCGGCGCCGCGGTGCCGGGTGACCTGCGTGCCGTCATCGCCGCGGCCAAGGCGCAGCCGGCGCGCTTCGCCATGGCGCATGGCGGCAACGGCACCGGCATGCACCTGGCTGCCGCGCTGCTGCTGCAGATGGCGGGGTTGCAGATGCCGATGGCGCCGTTCCGCGGCAGCGCGCCGGCGGCGACTGCCGTGCTGGCCGGGGATACCGCGCTGGGCGTGGTGGATATTCCGGCCTGCCTGGCGCTGGTGCAGGCTGGGCAGCTGCGCGCGCTGGCCGTGACCAGTGCCGCCCGCGTCGCGGCGCTGCCCGCGGTGCCGACGGTGGCGGAGGCGGCGCTGCCTGGCTACGAGAGCGTCGGCTGGTTCGGGCTGATCGCGCCCGCCGGTACGCCGGCCGCGGTGGTGCTGCGGCTGAGCGAGGCGCTGCGCGAGGAGTTGCCGGCGCTGTCGGAACGCCTGCTGGCGGTGGGCGCGGTGCCGCACTGGATGGGGCCGGACGCTTTCGCCGGCTTCATCCGCAGCGAGAGCACGAAATACGCGGCGGTGATCCGCGCAGCCAATATCCGCGTGGAGTGAGCGCATGACCGCGTATTGGCCGCCGCATCTGCCGCGCAGCCTGCCGCCGATGCAGGCGACGCTGGCGCATAACCTGCGTGTGACGGTGGCGCGCTTCGGCGCGCAGCCGGGCATCGGCTTCATGGGGCGGGAGATGACCTGGCGCGCGTTCAACGACCAGGTGGAGGCCTTCGCCGGTTGGCTGCGCGGCGTGGCCGGGGTGCAGCGCGGCGAGCGGGTGGCACTGTACGCGCAGAACTCGCCGAACTGGCTGGTGGCCTATTACGGCACGCAGCGGGCGGATTGCGTCGCGGTGCCGATCAGCCCGATGAGCCGCGCCGGCGAGCTTGGCCATGTGCTGGCCGACAGCGGCGCCAAGGTGCTGGTGGCGGCGCAGGACCTGCTGCCGGTGGCGCTGGAAGCCGCCACTGGCGACCTGCGCCTGGTCGCCGCGCATTACGCGCACTACCTGCCGGAGACGCCGGTCTTCGCCCTGCCAGCCTGGCTGACGGCGCCGGCGCAGGTGGCCAGCGGCGTGACGCCCTGGGCCGAGGTGATGGCCTGCACCATCAGCGCGCCGGAGCCGCTGGCGATGGCCGACGACCTGGCGCTGCTGCCCTATACCAGCGGCTCCACCGGCATGCCGAAGGGCTGCGAGCATGCGCATCGCAGCTTCCAGCACAATATCCAGGGCCTGCTGCATTGGCACCAGATGAGCGCCGGCACGGTCTTCATGGGCCTGCCGCCGATGTATCATGTCAGCGGGCTGATGCATTGCGTCCACAGTCCCGTCTACACCGGCGGCATGGTGGTGCCGGTGCCGCGCTGGGACCGCACGCTGGTGCCGGCCCTGGTGCGCCACTACGGCGTGACGCATTTCGGCGTGGCGCCGACGGCGGTCATCGACATGCTGGCGAACCCGGCCTTCGACGCGACCGACCTGGCCAGCGTCAAGCGCATCACCAGCGGCGGCGCCACCATGCCGGGCGCGCTGTGGCAGCGGCTGAAGGCGGCGACCGGGCTTGAGTTCGTTGAGGCCTATGGCGCCACCGAAACCGCGGCGACGGCGATTCTCAACCCGGTGGAGCGGCCGAAGCCGGAATGCGCCGGCATTCCCTTCTTCAATACCCATGCGCTGGTGATGGACCCCGTTTCCCTGCAACCGGTGGCACCGGGCGAGAGCGGCGAGATCCTGATCAGCGGGCCGCAGCTGTTCCGCGGCTATTGGGGCAAGCCGCGCGACACGGCGGATGCCTTCACCGAGATTGACGGCCGGCGCTACTACCGCAGCGGCGATATCGGCCGCGTCGATGAGGAGGGCTACTTCTTCATGACCGACCGGCTGAAGCGGATGATCAACGCCTCCGGCTTCAAGGTGTGGCCGGCCGAGGTGGAGGCCAAGCTGTACGAACACCCGAGCGTGCGCGAGGCCTGCGTCATCGGCGCGGCTGATGCGTATCGCGGTGAGACGGTGAAGGCGGTGATCGCGCTGCGCGATGGCGCCGCGGCCGATGATGCCGGCATCATCGCCTGGGCCCGGCAGCAGATGGCCGCCTACAAGGTGCCGCGCATCATCGAGTTCGTGGAGGCCTTGCCGAAATCCCCGGTTGGGAAAATCCTGTGGCGTGAGTTGCAGGACCGCGAGAAGCAGAAGGCAAGCGACGCATGACGCCCCGCTGCCACCCCGTCATCGTGCCGCCGCTCGACACCCCGTTCAGCGTTTAAGGAAAACCGCCCATGGCTCGCCTGCCCTACCTCAACCCTGAAGACCTCGCCGAGGCAGACCGGCCGCTGCTGAAGCGGATGATCAGCCTGTATCGCTGCGTGGTGCACAGCCCCGGCGCGCTGCGCGCCTTCAGTGGCCTCGGCCAGTACATCCGCTTCCAGGCCAAGATCGACCCGCGGCTGCGCGAGCTGGCCATCCTGCAGGTCGGCTGGCTGGCGAAGTCGGCCTACGAGTGGTCGCACCACGTGAAGATCGGCTACGACTTCGGCGTCAGCGATGCCGATATCGTCGGCATGATCGCCGATACCGCCGGCCAGCCCAGCGACCTCGATGCACTGACGAAGTTGGTGCTCAAAGGTGCGCGGGAAATCTACGCCGGTGGCATGTCGGCCGAAACCTTTGCCGCGTTGCAGGCGCACCTGAACAACGAGCAGATGGTGGATCTGACCGTCACCGCCGCCTTCTACTGCGCCGTGGTGCGCACGCTGGCGACGCTGGCGATCGACGTGGAGCCGGACTACCAGAAGTATCTGGACAAGTACCCCTTCCCGGCGTGACGGGCGCGGCCGTGGCGGCTCCCCGCCACGGCTATTCCAGCTTGATCCCGGCCTCGGTGATGATCTTCCGCCAGAACGCGATTTCACTGCGGATGAAGGTCATGAAGGCGTCGGGGTCGGGCTCGGTGGTCTCCAGCCCCAACTCGGCATAGCGCGCCTGCAAGCCGGGCTGGGCGAAGGCAGCCTTGCACGCTGCCACCGCCTGGCGCACCAGCGGCGCCGGCAGCCCGGCCGGCCCGGCCAGGCCGTTCCAGCTATAGACCACGCTCTCCGGCAGCACTTCCAGCAGCGCCGGCACATCCGGCACCAGGCTGTTCCGCCCGCGCCCGGTGACGGCGATGATCCGCGTGTCGCCGGCCCGATGGAAGGGCAGGGCGACATGGATATTTTCCGCCACCAGGTCGATCCGCTTGGCCACCAGGTCGGCCCAGCACGGGCCGCTGCCGCGGTAGGGCACGTGTTGCAGCTTCAGGCCGCTGCGGGCTTTCAGCACCTCCGTGGTCAGGTGGCCGCTGGTGCCGTTGCCGCTGCTGCCGCAGGTCAACTCGCCGGTCTGGCGCAGCAGGTCGGCCAGCGTCCGCACCGGGCTGTCCTTGTGGACCGAGATCGTCACTGGCTGCTGGCCGATCAGCGCAATCGGCGTGAAGTCGGTGAAGGGGTCGAAGCCCTGGCGCGGGAACAGCGTCGGGTTGGTGCCATGCGTGCCGATGGTGATCTGCCCCAGCGTCGCGCCATCCGGTGCCGTCTTGGCCAGCATCTCGGCGCCGATATTGCCGCCGGCGCCGCCACGATTGTCGATGACCAGCTGCGGCGCGCCGGGCTGTTCGTTGAACACCGGCACGAACATCCGCGCGATGGTGTCCGCGCCGCCGCCGGGCGGGTAGGGCACGATGTAGCGCACCGGCCGGAACGGCCAGGCGGGTTGCGCCGCGGCGCCGCGCGCCAGCAGCAGCGCGGGCAGCGCCAGGGTGGAACGGCGGTTCAGCATGCCAGGCTCCTCAAGACGGTTTCATCCAGCACCAGGCCCCAGCCCGGCAACTCCGGCAGCGTCATGGCGCCGTCCTTCACCGCCGGCTTGTTCGCCACCAGCGCGTGGTACAGCGGGTCTCGGCTGGGCTGCATCACTTCCACATGCACGCCATTCGGCACGGCGGCGGCCAGCATGGCGCCGATCTGCGGCTCCAGGTGGCTGCACACGCCAACGCCGAAGGCTTCCGCCAGGACCGCCACCTTGCGCCATTCGGTCGGGCCGCCGCCCCAGGCGGGGTCGTAGTTGCAGTACTCGATGGCGCCCGAGGCCAGCAGGTCGCGGCAGCCTTCCTTGCTGATCTCGCTTTGCCCGGCGCAGATCGGTATCGGCATGGTCTGCCGCAGCCGTGCCAACTCCTGCTTGTCGTTGTGCCAGCGGCAGGGCTCTTCCAGCCAGAAGATGTCCAACTCCTCCACCAGCCGGGCGAAGCGCAGCGCCTGGGCGTAGGTCCAGCCCTGGTTCGGGTCCGGCATCAGCCGGAAGCCCGGCCCGGCGGCGTCCCGCGCCGCGCGCAGCCTGGCGGCGTCGGCTTCTGGCGTCAGCCCACCCACCTTCACCTTGCAGCCGGCGAAGCCCTGCTCGGCCAGCGCGGCCATTTCCTTGGCCAGTTCGGCGGTGTCGTTCTCGGCGCGGTAGTAGCCGCCCATGCTGACCACCGGCACGCTTTCCCGCGCCCCGCCCCACACCCGGTGCAGCGGTTGGCCCAGCGCCTTGCCGACCCAGTCCCATAGCGCCGCGTCCACGCAGGCCATGGCGCGCAGGGCCATGCGGCGGTCGCGCAGGATGTCCTGCGTCGTCGGGTGCATCGCCTGCCAGCAATCCTCCACCAGCCAGGCGCTGCGGCCGAGCAGGCGCGGGGTGATCTCCTGCTCGATCAGCCGGACGATCTCGCGCTGGCCCATTTCCTCATTGTTGGCGAAGCATTCGCCGACCACGCCGCCGGCATAGACCCGCACCAGCACGGTGCAGCGATGCGTGATCAGCGCCGTCGCCGCCTTCAGCGGGCGGGCCAGCGGCATGCGCAGCGGCACCGCCTCGATGCGCTCGATCCGCATCAGCCTTTCACCGCGGCCGAGATGGCGTCAGACATGTCCTGGATATCCTTGCTGAAGGCAGCGCCGTCCTTGTCCGCGGTGGTGATGCCGACGCGCTGCGCGAAGCTGCGCCAGGTGGGGGTGGCCAGGGCGCGATGGAATACGTCGTACAGCGTCGCCACCACCGGGGCTGGCGTCGCGGCCGGCACCGAAAGCCCCTTCAGGTTTTCCATGAACACGTCCCAGCCGCTCTCGATCAGCGTCGGCGCCTGCGGGTACTCGGCGAACCGCTCCCGCGAGGCGACGCCGATCGGGCGCAGAACGCCGCCCTCGACCATCGCCTTGCATTCATCCGGCGTGGCCACCGTGCAGGTCACCTCGCCGGAGGCCACCGCCGTGAGGGCCGGCGCGCCGCCGGTATAGGGCACGTGCAGCATGTCCAGCCCGGCGCGCTTGCCCAGCACCACGAAGACCGACTGGTACAGGCTGCCGACGCCGGAACTGCCATAGGTCAGCCGCCCCGGCGCGCTGCGGGCGGCGGCGACCAGCTGCTGCGGGGTGCGGTAGGGGCTGTCGGCCTTCACCAGCATCACCAGCGGATAGCGCGCCACCAGGATGACATGGCGGAAGTCCCGCTGCGGGTCGTAGGAGACGTCGCGGTAGTGCGGCACGCTGGTGCTTTCGCTGCCGCCGGTGACCAGCAGGGAATAGCCATCCGGCGCTGCCTGGGCCACCTGTTGCGCCGCCAGCACGCCGGCCGCGCCCGGGCGGTTCACGACCACGATGGGCTGCGGCAGCAGCTCCTGCGCTGCCTGCTGCACGCCGCGGGCGACGATGTCGCTGCCGCCGCCGGGCGCGAACCCGACGATGATCTGGATCGGCTTCTGCGGCACCCAGCCCTGGGCGTGTGCCAACCTCGGGGCGCCACCGGCCATGGCCATGCTGGCCAACAGGGTCCTGCGTCCCAGCATGCACGTCGCCTCCATCTTTGGGGCGATGTTGGCGCGTGGCTGTCAGTAAGCCAAGGGCGAGATGATGGCGGCCTCGCCCTGGCGCCGCAGCACGTAGCTGTGCCGATGCCGGGTGTCGTCGCGCGCCGGGCAATCCACCCGGTTATGCGCGCCGCGGGTTTCATCCCGGTGCAGGCAGGCCTGCAGCACCAGCCGCGCACACAGCGCCAGGTTGGCGCGGGAGAGGGCGGCCGGCAGGGTCTCCGGGCGCATCCCCGGCGCCGCGGCCACGGCCGCGTCCAGCGCTTCCGCCAGGGTCAGCGTCTCGCCCAGGCCGGCGGCGGTCTTTTCCACCAGGCAATGCCGCTGCATCGCCGCGCGCAGGGCCTGGGCCATGCCGTCCAACGCCGGCTCCGGCGGCGTGGCGAAGGCTTCGGCCAGCCGGTCCAGGCTGGCCGCCAGCGTCACCGCCTCGCCGGGCACGGCCTGGGCCGCCGCGGCAACCCCGGCGCGATGCCCGAAGACCTGGCCCTCCGCCAGGGAGTTGCCGCCGGGCCGGTCCGGCCCGCGCACGCCGCCCGCAACCTCACCGCACACGAACAGCCCGGGCAGCGAGGCGCGGGCCGTGCCGTCCAGCATCCGCACGCCACCGTTCATGCACTGGAAGGCGATGCCGACCTCCAGCGCGTCGCGCCCCATGTCGAGGCCGCGCTCGGCCAGCCAGCGATAGGTGTTCGGTGTCCGCGCCCGCAGCGTGGCGGCGGATTGATGCGCGAAGCTGAACCAGAGCCCGCCGCGCGCGGTGCCACGTCCGCCCTGCACCTCCCGCTGCATCGCCACCTCCAGCCAGCGCGACGCATTGCTGGTGGTGAAGGGAAACACCTTCTCGGCGTACACCTCATCCGCGGTCACGCCGGCGGGCAGGTGCCTGGCCAGCGCGTCCTCGCCGGCGATGTTGGTGATGCGCGGGTGCAGCCGGAACAACGTGCCGGAGAACAGCTGCACATACGGGTGCAACATGGCCGGGCCGAACTGATGGAACTCCAGGTTCACCAGCTCCGCGCCGTGGCGGAAGGCAATCGCCTGGCCGTCCCCGGTCATCTCGGCTGTGGAGACCTGGCTGCTGAAGGCGCCATGGATGCCGCCCGTGGCCAGCACCACCGCGCGCGCCCAATGCACTACCACGCAATGCCGCGCCAGGTCCCAGGCCAGCGCGCCGCAGACCCGGCCATCGGCGTCGCGCAGCAGGTCCAGCAGCATCGCCGGCGCATGCACCTCGACCCCAGCGGCCAGCATGGCGGCGGTCAGCGCGCGGACGATCTCGGTGCCGGTGCGGCCCTGGGCGGTCAGCGTGCGGCCGCGGGTGTTGTGGTCCGAGCGCAGCAGCGCGTAGCGGTTGCCGGCGCGGTCGAACGGCACGCCGAGCGTGGCCAGCTCATGCACGCGCGGGCCGGCATCCTCGGCCAGTGCCTGCACCAGGGTGGGGTCCACGAAGCCCTCGGCCAGGCGCATGGTGTCGGCGTAGTGGGTGGCCGGCGCGTCGTCGTCGCCGAAGCCGGCAGCGGCGGAAATGCCCATGACCTCCGATGCGCCATGCACCGAGGAACCGCCGACGCCCAGCGGTGCCTTGGCCAACAGCCTCACCCGCGCACCGGCCTGCGCGGCCGAAAGCGCGGCACGGCAGGCCGCACCGCCGGCGCCCACCACCAGCACGTCGGTGGTCGTGTGCAGCAACTCGCAGGGCAGGCCAGCGGGAAGGCCAGGGTGAAGAGCGGTCATTGGCGCCGTCTCATTTTGTCATGGTCAAGACCCGATTCATGGCTTGCGCCCAGGCTGCCTGCAAGCCGGCCCGCTCTGGGCCGGGACGGAGGTGTTTGCCATGCTCGGCATGTGGTTGTTCTTCGGCATTCTCGGCGGCGGCCTGGCGTTGGTCATGGCTGGCCGCGCCTTTGCGCGTGGCGCGGCGGAACTGGACGTGCAGGAGCAGCAGAAGCTGACCTGGGAATAGGACCACTCGCCGGAATTCGCGCCATGTTGCGTCGCATCAAGGCCGCGAAGCCGCCATCCCCGCATGGTCATTCCCGGAACGCGGTGTCCTTCACGGCCATGGGGCCGAACATCGCGGATCAGGACCCTCCGCCATGTCCGGCACCCTTCTGTTCATCCTCGCCACCGTGATCGCCATTGCCACCGGCCTGGCGGTCCGCGCCGCCCTGCAGGGCAAGGCTGGCCACCAGGTGGAAGACATGGGCCGCCTCATCGGCGGCTGACGGACGCCCGTCAGCCGCCGAGCCCCGCGCTAAAGTGGGACCAATCCGCGCGCTAAAGCGCGACCAATCCCCGCGCTAAAGCACAACCGATCCCCGCGCTAAAGCGCGAAGCGCGTGCCAAACAGCAGGCTGCGGCCTGGTGTGGCAAAGCCGTTGATCGGCTCCCACCGGCTGTTCGTCAGGTTGCGGCCTTCCAGGAACACCGCGACTTCCGGCATCAGCCGGTACGTCGCGGTCAGGTTCAGCACGGCGCCGGCGCGGTTGTTGCGCGGCGTGGTGTTGGGGTCGCCGGTATTGGCATAGCTGGCATAGGCGCCTTCCGGGCTGCGGCCAGTCAGCAGCACCGTCGGCGCCACCACCAGCCCCGGCAGCGGCTGCACTCGCCCGGCCAGGCTGAGGACATGCTCCGGCCGGCGGGCCAGACGCTGCTGCGTCGCGGCGTCGAAGGCTTCCGTTAGGGTCCAGGCCAGCGTTCCCTCGACCCAGTTGAACGGCCGCAGCGTCATCCCCAACTCCGCGCCGTGGATCTTCGCCCGATCCACATTGGCCTGGGTGAAGGTGAAGGCATTGACGGCGCTGTAGTTGATCAGGCTGTTGACGCTGGACTGGAAGAAGGTCCACCCCGCCGTGGCGAAGTTGGGCCGGCCGGCTGCCGCCATGTCGGTTTCGGTGCCGACCTCCCAGCCCAGGCTGCGTTCCGGCCGCAGCGCGGCGTTGCCGATATAGCCGGGCGCCACCCCGAAGCGTTCATACAACGACGGCGTCCGGTAGGCGCTGCCGCCGGAGACGCGGATGCGGCTGTTCACCTCCGGCACCGCCAGCACCGCGCCGGCCCGCCAGGTGGTGGCCTCGGCAAAGCCCGAGGTGGCTTCCTGGCGCAGCCCGCCGGTCAGGTCCAGCCGATCCCATAGCCGGTATTGCAGGCTGGCATGGCCGCCGGTGGTATGCTGCTGCGCCCTAGTGGTGGTGGTGTAGTCCGGGTAGCCGGCGTGGCTGCTGGTCTGTTCCAGGGTCTGCTGCACGCCGAACGCCATGGCGCCGTCCCCCGCCGGGCCGAAGCCCGGCAGGCGCAGCGTGTTGGACCATTCCAGCCCCATCCGCCGGCCGTGGTTCAGGTCGTTGGTGGTGCTGTAGCCGGCGCTGGCGCCGTCATTCGGCAGGTTCAGGTAGCGCCGCCGGCTTTCGGTGTTGAAGCCCCGCAGACCGGTGGTCCAGGTGCCGTCGAACAGCCTGGTCTCCGCCCGCATTTGTCCGGTCCAGCGCTGGTCCTGCCCGCGGTAATTCGGGTCCGACGCCAACTGGCCATTGTCGTTCAGGCCGTCTAGCCCGAAGCGGTTCTGCTGCCAGCGCAGCAGCCCCTCCACGCGGGTGCCTTCGGCTGGGCTCCAGCCCAGCCGGGCCGTGGTCGTGGCAGCGCGGAAGCCATGCGCCTCCCGCGTGTTGGTTTGCAGGCGCGGCGCCAGGTTGCCAAAGCCCTGGGTGGTCAGGCCCTGGCTGCCCACCAGGTAGTCGAACTGCCCCAGCGTGCCGGTGGCGCCCAAGGCCCCGCGCAGCGTGCGCTGGGTGCCGCCGGCTACCTCGCCGAAGGGCGCGAAGCCGCGGTCCGCCGGCGCCTTGCGGGTGACGATGTTAACCACGCCCCCGAACGCCGAGGAGCCGTAGAGTGAGGATGCCGGCCCGCGTACCACCTCGATGCGCTCGACCGCGCCCAGCAGGTCCTGGCCGAAGTCAAAGCCATTGGACGGGCCGGAGGGGTCGTTGATCGGCACGCCGTCCAGCAGCACCAGCGTGTGGGCACTGTTGGCCCCGCGCAGGAAGCCGCTGGTCTGCTGGCCGAGGCCACCGCTCGGCGCCAGGCGCATGCCCGGCACTGCCACCAGTGCTTCGGCGAGCGATTGGTAGCCGCGCTCCTCGATGTCCTGGCGAGAGATGACGGTGATGGCCGCCGGCACGCGTTCGGCCGGTGTCGGGATGCGTGTGGCGGTGACGATGGTGTCGGGGATGGCGGATTGCCCGAAGGCATGAAGTGGCAGCGCCGCCAGGATGGCGAGCGTTGCGAGACGGGTGGTGCGCATGGATGTCTCCCCATGAGCGCGTGACGAAACGCTCCGCCCCGGTTGCCCGAAGCGGAACAGCTTGCGTCGTTCCCGCATGCGGAAGCACCGGGCGTTTCAGCCCGGCCCTTTGGTCCGATACACAGGTGCACCCCGCCCCATGCGCGCGAGACAACTCTGCGTCGGCCGGTCTCCTGGCTCGCGGGTCGTCGGGCGCCGGCCACGTGCGGCCGGTTCGCCGTCGCGCGTGAATCGAGCTCCCAAATCGCCTGGCCCCGCCTTCTCACACGCCGGGGCGTGCAATGGCTGGTTGGGGCAGGCTCACCGCCTACAGTTGCGGGGGCAGCCGCGGCTTGGCAGGTTGCCCCACGTCGCGCGTTCCCGACACCGTCGCATGCCGTGGGCGTAGCAGGTTCAGAACAGCATGCCCAGCGCGGCCACGCCCAGCCAACCCAGCGCCACCAGTACCACCGTCGCGAAGACGCAGCCGGCAATGGTCAGGCCGACGCCCCAGGCCAGGGTGCGGTTGTCCGCCTCCACCAGGCCCAGCGCCATGACGAGGTTGCCGAAGGCGGGCGGGCCATTGGTGCCGGGGCCCGGCAGGATCAGCATCAGCGCGACATAGGCGGTCAGCCAGCCGAACAGCTTGTCGCCCGCCGGGGTGGTGAACCAGCCCGGCCGCGGCTTGACGAAGGTCTCCACGCGCTTCAGCCACTTGGACGACGCACCGGAAAGGCGCAGCAGGTCCGCGCGCTTGATGCTTTGCCGGGCGATGAAGGCGGGCAGCTTCGGCGTCCGCCGGCCCAGGCCCATCTGCACGCCCAGGATCAGGACCGGCGTGCCGAAGACCGAGGCCATGCCCGGCAGCAGCGAGGGCAGCAGCAACAGCAGGATCAGCAGGCCGAAGGCCCGGTCGCCAAACGCTTCCGACATCTCCCCCAGCGAGATCCGTTCGCCGGGGAAGCGCGCGGCCACCTCGGCGACGATGCGCGAAATAGGCGCGTCATGTGCATCACCGTCCGGGGAGCCATGCGGCGCCTGGCCCGTGATGCCTTCCAGATTACCATCCATTCCCGGAACTTATCCTTCGCCCTGGAGCCTGATCGGCCGAGGCGGAATGGCCTCAAGCTCTGCACCAGCCTCTCAAACAACCTGGCTGGACCGGGAGCGCTTCGGGCTGAAGCGAGCACGGTCCGGCGCGAGCCTGAAAACATCGCTGGCAGGCTTCTATGTGGCCGGCGCAGCGAAGCAGTTATGTTAGGCGAAAACCCGATCACGGCGCACGGAAATTTCCGTGGGCGAGGTCACGAAGCCAGTCTTGCGACGTTAGAGGCGCTGACCAGCGCTACGCCGCCAGAGGCGGATAGCTAACCTTACGCCGCCAGAGGCGGGCGATGCTGCGCCCAGGGCCGCGCTGCCTCGAACGCCGCGCTGGCCTGCAACACGCCCAGGTCGTCGAAGCGGCGGCCAACGATCTGCAACCCCACCGGCAGGCCATCTGGCGTGAAGCCGCAGGGCACACTGGCCGCCGGGCTGCCGGACCAGTTGAAGGGGTAGGAGAACTCGGCCCACATCAGCCAGTCCCACGGGTGCTGCGGCCAGTGGCTGGGCTGCAACTGCGTGGCCGGGAAAGCGGCGACGCTGACCGCGGGCGAGAGCAGGAAGTCGTAGCCTTCCATGAACTGGTGGATCGCCTGGATGTAGGCGAAGCGGCGTTCACGCATCAGCATGAACTCGGGCACGGTCTGGTGCTCGGCGGCGTCCAGCAGCGCCACCAGGCCGGGGTCCATGCGGTCGCGCCACTCTGCCAGGTATTGCCGCTTGGCAGCGAAGGCGGCAGGCCAGAAGTAGCGCACCAGCTCCGGCCCCAGCGGACCCCAGGGCGGCGTCACTTGCTCGACGATCGCGCCCATGTCCTCGAACACCCGCACGGCCGCCGCGACCGGGGCGGCCACCTCGGGGTCTACCCGGGCATGGCCGAAATCCGCGCTGTAGGCGATGCGCTTGCCGCGCAAGTCGCAGGCCAGGTTGCTGGCATAGTCCTGCGGCGGGGCTTCCAGGCTGACGAAGTCCCAGGGGTGCGGCCCGGCCATGGCCTGCGTCATCAGCGCCGCATCGCGCACGTTGCGCGTGATCGGCCCGACATGCGTCGCCAGCTCGTTGTTGGATAAGGGCCAGCACGGCACCCGGCCATGCGTCGGCTTGAAGCCATAGACCCCGCTGAAGGCCGCGGGCATGCGGATGGAGCCCGCGCCATCGCCGCCCTCATGCAGCGGGCCGAAGCCGCAGGCCGCCGCCACGCCGGCGCCGGCCGAGGAAGCGCCGGCATTCAGCCCATGCCGCCAGGGGTTGTGGGTAACGCCATAGACCGGGCTGTCGCTGACGCCCTTCCAGCCGAATTCGGGGGAGGTGGTCTTGCCGACCATGACGCCGCCGGCGGCGTGCAGCCGGGCGATGGCGGGCGTGTCCACGGCCGGGATATTGCCGTCGAAGATATGGCTGCCCTGGTCGGTCCGCACGCCGACTGTGGCGTGCAGGTCCTTGATGGTCATCGGCACGCCTTCCAGCAGGCGGGGTGTCTCGCCGCGCTGGAAGATCGCCTCGGAGGTGCGGGCGGCGGCCAGGGCGTGCTCCGGCGTCAAGCGCGCCATGGCGTTGACGCCGGGGTCCACCCGCTCGATCCGGCGAAGTGTCGCCTGCGCGACCTCCACCGGGGAAAGCTGCCGGGCGCGGTACAGGGCGGCGAGTTCCGCCGCCCCGAGCCAGCCCAGCTCGTCGTCCGTCGAGGGCATCAGTTGCCCTGGAAGGCCGGCTTGCGCTTTTCCATGAAGGCGCGACGGCCTTCCTTGTAGTCGTTGCTGTCGAAGCAGGCGGCCATGGCGACCTTGATAGCGTCCATGTCGCGGTCGCTGCGGTCCTTGCAGACCGACTTCACCGTCATCTTGTTGGTCTTCAGCGACAGCGGGGCGTTGCCGGCCATGGTCGCGGCCAGCTTGGCCACTTCCGCGTCCAGCTGGTCCACCGGCACAACCTTGTTGACCAGGCCGATGCGCTCGGCCTCCTTTGCGCCGAAGCGCTCGCCGGTCATCAGGATCATGTTGGCATGGGCCGGGCCGACCAGGTCCACCAGGGCGCGCACCATGTCGAAGCCATAGGCGATGCTCAGCTTGGCGGCGGGGATGCCGAACTGGCTGTCATCCGAGGCGATGCGGATATCCGTGCCCATGGCGATGCCGAGGCCACCGCCCATGCAGAAGCCGCGGATCTGCGCGATGACCGGCCACTTGTAGTTGGACAGCTTGACGCGGCCGGCGCTGGTGATGCGGTCGTATTCGACCTGCGCATTGGCGTCGGAGCGCACCTTGTCGAACTGCGAGATGTCGGCACCACTGACGAACGCCTTGTCGCCGGCGCCCTTCAGCACCACGCAGCGCACCTGGCCGGACGCCTCGAACTGGTCAAGCGCGTCGCCCATGCCGCCCCACATGTCCACCGACATGGCGTTGCGCTTTTCCGGTTGGTTGAAGACGATGGTACCGACACCGCCTTCGAGGCTGGCGAGAATCTTCCCGCCCGCGAGTTCCTGCATGGCCATCAGCCGAGTGCTCCAGTTGCCTTGAGTGCCGCGATCTCTGCGGCGGTAAGCCCGGCTTCGGCCAGGATTTCGTCGTTATGCTCGCCGAGGTTTGGGATGTCCCGGTAGAAGCCGGTCTCGACGCCCTCGATGTTCACCGGCTGCGCCACGACATGGATGTCGCCGCGGGTGCGGTGCTGCATCGGCATCGCCATTTCCAGGTGCTGGACCTGCGGATCCTCGAACACTTCCTTGATGTTGTTCACCGGGCCGCAGGGGATGCCGGCTTCTTCCAGCTTGTCGATCCAGTATTCGCTGGAGTGCTGGGCAGTGACCTGGCCGATGATCTCGTTGATCCGCTTGCGGTCCTTGGAGCGGCCGCCATTGGTCTTCCACTCCTCTACTTCCAGCCATTCCTCATGGCCGGCGGCCTTGCAGAAATTGGTCCAGAGCTTGGGGCTGGAAGCCGCGATGTTGATCGGCTTGTCGGTGGTGGGGAACACGCCCATGGGGATATTCACCGGGTGGTCGTTGCCGGCCTGTCCTGCCACTTCGCCATCCATCAGGAAGCGGCTGGCCTGGAAGTCCAGCATGAAGACCTGGGCTTCCAGCAGGCTGGTGTGGACATAGCCACCGCGGCCCGTCCGCTCGCGGTCATACAGCTTCATCATGATGCCCATCGCCAGCAGGTTGCCGGCGGTGAGGTCGTTGATGGGAATGCCCACGCGCATCGGGCCGCGGCCTTCCTCGCCGGTGATCGTCATCAACCCGCCCATGCCCTGGGCGATCTGATCGACGCCGCCGCGCTTGCTGTACGGCCCGGTCTGGCCGAAGCCGGAGATGGACGCGTAGATCAGCCGCGGGTTGATCTCCTTCAGGTCGTCATAGGCGATCTTCAGGCGGTGCTTGACCTGCATCCGCATGTTCTCGACCAGGATGTCGCAGGTCGCCGCCAGCTTGAGGAAGGCGGCGTGACCGGCGGGGTTCTTCAGGTCGATGCTGAGGCCGCGCTTGTTGCGGTGCAGGTTGATCTGGTCGAAGCCGTCGCGTGCGCCGCCGAGGCCGTCGCCGGCCGCCGGCGGTTCCACCCGGATGATCTCGGCGCCCCAGTCTGCCAGGTGGCGCACGCAGGTCGGGCCGGCGCGGGCCAGCGTAAGGTCGAGCACGCGCAGGCCGGCCAACGGCAGACGCGTCTCTTGGGCCAATTTCGTATCCACGACGCTTTCGGGCATGGGACTTCCTCCAACTCGGCCAGCAGACTAGGGCGGGTCCGCGCGGAGGGCCAGAGGGAGCGCCAGAGGGAGAGTTGGAACGCAACCGGGCGCCGACTGCGGGCGCTCGCGCGGAGGTGCACGACGCTAGCACGGCTGTGACACACGGGCAATCTTTTGCAATGCAGCATGGCAGGCAGCATCCACGGAGCCTGCCGTTGTCGTCCTCCCTGCCGCTGCCGAGCTTCTCCCGCGGCTTGCCCATTGCCAGGCTCCGCCTGTTGCCGCTGCTGCCGGCGGCTTGCCTGATGCTGGTCGCGCTGGTCGTCGGTGGGTCCGCGCTGCATTGGATATTCGTGCACCCGGAAGTCGGCGGCTGGGACCAGATCGGCTATGCCGACGAACTAGCGAAGGACCTGGTGGCCAAGGCGCAGGGCGGCTGGGGTGCGCTGCGGGATTCGCTGTTCCTGACCTCTCGCCACCACCCGCCGGGCGTGCGTCTGCTGGCATTGCCGCTCGGCCTGGCCGGGCTGGCTGACATGACGACGCTGCGGCTGTCTTCCTGTGTCAGCATCGGGCTGACCGCCTGGCTGGTCTTCGCCACCGCGCGCATGGTGACGGGCGCCGGCCCGGCCATGCTGGCGGCGGCGGCCTTCCTGGTGGCGCCGGTCACCCTGGCCTCGGCGCAGGACTGGATGAGCGAGGTGCTGCTGATGCCGGCCCTGGCCGGCTTGCTCTGGGGCCTGGCGCGGGAATGCGTGGCGGTACCGCCGCGGGGCAATGCGCTGCTGGTCGGGCTGTGCCTGGCCTCCGGCATGCTGGCGCGACTGAGCTTCCTGCCCCAGGTGCTGCCGGCCATGGCGGTGGCGACGTTGGCGATGCTGCTGCTGGCGCCCGCGCGCTGGCCCCGCCTGGGCGCCGCGGTGGCGGTGATGCTGGTGCTGGCCTGGCCATTCTGGGCGCGGAATGGCGGCCGCTATGTCGGCTACGCCCGCTTTGCGCTGCAGGATTGGCACACCCATGAGATCAGCGGCGAGGGGCCGTTGGGCTATGGCGGGCAATGGGTCGCCTTCATCGCCGACTGGGCCTTCGGCCCGCTGTTGTTGCTGGCGTTGTTGCTTGGGCTCGGCGGCGCTGGTGCGCTGGCCTGGCGCGGATTGCAGTCGGCGCCGGTAGCGCGATGGCCCTGGCCGTGGCTGCGCCGGGGCCTGTCCCGCCGCTTTGCCGTGCTGGGTCTGGCTGTGCTGTTGGCGGCACCGCCCGTGGCCGGGCATTTCTTGGCTACCAACCACAATCCGCGTTTCCTGCTGGCAGCGCTGCCCGGGCTGGCGGTGGCGATGGCGATTGGCCTGGGGAGTCGTCGTGGCCGCCTGGTGGCGCCGGCGGCGCTTCTGCTGGCCGGGCAGGCGCTGCTGCTGCTGCTTGTCGCTGTTTGGGCCGCGCCGCCGCCCTTTGCCGGGTTGCGTGCCGCCCAGGCCCGCCCGGCGCTGGAATGCGACTGGCGCCCGGTGCTGGCGCGGCTGGGCGGCGCGGCGCCGCGGGTGCTTCTGGTGGGCACCGCCGACGGCTTCAACCAGGTGCAGGTGAGCTACGCCTTCCACCGCAGCGGCCGTGCCGTGGAGGTGACGGAGATCCAACAAGGCGTCGATCCGTTGACCCTTGCTGGCGACGCGACGGCGGTGCTGGCCTTGCAATCGGCCGATACCCGCGACGTGGCGAACTACCGCCGCTATTTCCGTCAGGTGCCGCGGAGCGCCAGCGCCCGGCTGAATCTGGCTTCGCCCGAGCAACTGGCGGGACTGCTGCAAGCCGGCTTCCGCGACGCCGGCCAGGTGACGGCGCCCGGCGAGGGGGCCTGCCAGGCGCGCCTGCTGCTGCGCTGAAGGCGGCTGCGCTGAACCCCGCTTGACCGCAGGCCGCTGTCGGTCCCGAATCAGGCCAGAAACGGGGGAGCGGGCATGGATACGGACTACCTGGTCATCGGCGCCGGCTCGGCCGGCTGCGTTGTCGCGGCACGGCTGAGCGAAACCGGCGCGCGCGTAACGCTGCTGGAGGCCGGGCCGCCGGATCGCCACCCGTGGATCCACATCCCCGCCGGCATGATCAAGCTGCTGCAGAATCAGAAACTGGTGAACTGGGGCTACACCACCCAGGCCGAGGCCGGCAGCAATAACCGCGAAATCCGCTGGCCGCGCGGCCGCACGCTGGGCGGCTCCTCCTCCATCAACGGCATGCTCTACGTGCGCGGCAACCCCGCGGACTTCGACGGCTGGGCGCAGATGGGCGCGCGCGGTTGGAGCTATGACGAGGTGCTGCCGTTCTTTCGAAAGAGCGAAACCTACCACGGCAAGGGCGAGGCCGAGATTCGCGGCGAGGCAGGCCCGCTGCAGGTGGAGGACTACCGCACCATCCTGCCGCTGACGCATCGGTTCATCGAGGCGGCGCAGCAGGCCGGCCACCCATTTCGGAAGGACCTGAACGGCCGGGAACAGGAAGGCGTCGGCTATTCGCAGATGACGCGGCGTGGCCGGTGGCGCGGGTCGACCGCGCAGACCTTTCTGCGGGAGGCCAAGGGCCGGGTGCGGGTGGAGACGGATGCCCAGGCGACGCGGCTGCTGTTCGACGGCCGCCGCTGCATCGGCGCCGAGTTCCGCCAGGGCGGCGTGCTGAAGCAACTGCGGGTGACGCGGGAAGTGGTGCTGTCGGGCGGCGCGGTGAACTCGCCGCACCTGATGCAGCTTTCGGGGCTCGGCCCGGCGGAACACCTGCAATCCCTGGGCATCGAGGTCCGCGCCGACATGCCCGGCGTTGGCGCCAACCTGCAGGACCACTACGTCACGCGCGTGCAGCACCGGGTGAAGAATGCGCTGTCCACCAACCAGCTGGCGCGCGGGGTGCGGCTGGCGGGGCAGGTGGCGCGGTTCTTCGCGCTGGGCAACGGCGCGCTGACCTTCGGCGTGACCACCGCACAGGTCTTTGCCCGCAGCCGGGAAGGCCTGGCCAGCCCGGACCTGCAACTGCTGTTCACCCCGGCCACCTACGCCAGCGGCGTGATCAGCCAGTTGGAAAAGCTGCCGGGCATGACGGTGGCGATCTGCCCGGTGCGGCCGGACAGCCGTGGCACCATCATGGCGCAGTCGGCCGACCCCTTGGCCCGCCCGGCGATCCGCCCCAACTACCTCACCGCCCGCGGCGACCAGGACGTGCTGGCCGCCGGCATGCGGCTGGCGCGCGCCATCTTCGCGCAACCCGCCATCGCGCAGCACAGCGTGGAGGAGATCATGCCCGGCAAGCATGTGCAGACCGAGGAGCAGATGTTGGCCTTCGCGCGGGAGGTCGGCACCACCATCTACCACCCCGTCGGCACCTGCCGCATGGGGGAGGACCCGCGTGCCGTGGTCGACAGCCGGCTGCGCGTGCATGGCATCCAGGGGCTGCGCATTGCGGATGCCAGCGTGATGCCGACCCTGACCACCGGCAACACCAACGCGCCGACCATCATGATCGGCGAGAAATGCGCGGCCATGATGCGCGAGGAAGCTGCATGACCGACGAGGTTGCGGAACTTCGCGCCCTGCTGGGGGCAAGCAAGCGCGCCGTGGTGTTCACCGGCGCCGGCATCTCCACCGAAAGCGGCATCCCGGATTTCCGCAGCCCGACGGGCATGTGGGCCAAGGTCAAGCCGATCATGTACCAGGACTACGTCAGCTCGGCCGCCTGGCGGGCGGAGGCCTGGAAGCGCAAGTTCGAGCACGAGCACACCATGCGCGCCGCCGAGCCCAACCGTGGGCATCGCGCCGTGGCGCGGCTGGTGCGGGAAGGCAAGGTCGCCGCCGTCATCACCCAGAACATCGACGGGCTGCACCAGGCCAGCGGCATTCCGGAGCGCCAGCTCATCGAGCTGCACGGCAACAGTACCTACGCGCATTGCCTGGACTGCGCCGAGCGCTACGAGATCGACGACCTGCGCGTGGCGTGGCAGCGCGACGGCGTGGTGCATGACTGCCTGAAATGCGACGGGCTGATCAAGACCGCGACCATCAGCTTCGGCCAGGCCATGCCGGAGCACCAGATGATCCGCGCGCGGGAGGAGACGCTGGCCGCCGACCTGTTCATCGTGCTCGGCTCCTCGCTGGTGGTCTACCCGGCGGCGGGCTTCCCGGAGGTGGCGAAGCGCAAGGGCGCCACGCTGGTCATCGTCAACAACGAACCGACCGGGTTGGACGAGATCGCCGACCTCGTCATCCGCCAGGGCATCGGCGACGTGATGGGCAGCGCTGTGGGCGTGAACTGACGCCTCCGGCACGGGTCCCCGGCCCGCGCCTGCGCGGCGAAAGCCAGGCGGCCGGATGCTCGCGCCCGCCGTCCGAAGGCTATGTTTTCTTGTAGCTGCCGCCCATCCCCAGGCTGGGGTCCATCTGAATGCCATAGGGCGGAATCGGATAGCGCAGGCCGTTCTTGGCCAGCGCCTTCATGCCTTCCACCGCCACCGCCAAGTCGGCCGGGGAGAGCGCCATCAGCATCTCCTCATCCGGCACGCCGCCATAGCGCCGCTCGGCGAAGCAGGGCAGTGACAGGCTCGGCTCGCCCGTCGCCAGAGCCTTCCCCCAGCTATCGGCGCAGGCGGTCTCGCCCACCACGGACCATTCCATCTTGCGGTAGTTGCGGTACTGCAAGCCGTTGATCAGGATGATCATCTGCCCCGGTGTGGCATAGACTAGGCAGATCTTCGGCGCCGGCAGTCGGCCGCTCTCCAGCGGAGACACCGCCATCGCGGCATACTTGCCATAGGGCACGCAGGTCAGCGCCTCCTGCCGGCCTGCCGCGCTCTCGGCATCGCCATGCCACACGCCGACATAGCGCTCGCCCTTCTTCCAATCCTCGTCCTGCGGTGCCAAGCCGATGACGGCGCCGCATTGCTGGCCGACCAAGTCGGCGCCGGTGATGCCCACGGTCCAGCCCATGCGGCTGGCCATTGAGACGATCTGGTCCGTGGTATGGACCGTTTTCGGCCGGCGGATGCGCGGGATGGCTTCCATCTCCGCCACCGTTTCAAACAATTGCATGCCGATGACGGTGGTCTTGATCCGCAGCAGCGCGTTCAGGTCCGCCAGCAGGGTGGTATATTCGGTCATATCTGGTCTCCTCAACCGCGCCCGAGCTTGGGCAGCAACGCCGTCGCCAGGCCCAGCAGCGGCAGGAAGGAACACACCTGATAGACGGTGCCGATGCTGGTCACGTCCGCCAGCGCCCCCAGCGCCGCCGCCCCCAGGCCGCCCAGGCCGAAGCTGAAGCCGTAGAAAATACCGGCCACCATGCCAACGCGCCCCGGCAGCAGGTCCTGCGCATAGACCAGGATGGCGGAGAATGCGGAGGCCATGATCATGGCAATGAGGATGGAGAACATCACGGTCCAGCCCAGCGGCAGGTAGGGCAGCGCCAGGGTGAAGGGCAGCGCACCCAGGATGGAGAACCACATCACCGGCAGCCGGCCGACCCTGTCGCCCACCATGCCGCCCAGCAGCGTGCCGACGACCACCGCGGCGAGATAGACGAACAGCAGCAACTGCGCTGACTGCACCGGCAACGCGAACTGCTCGATCAGGTAGAAGGTGTAGTAGCTGCCCATGCTGGCGGAATAGACGTTCTTGCTGAACAGCAGCACGATCAGCGCGGCCACGGCGACGCCGGTCTGTCGGCGGGTCAGCGGCAGCGCCGTGGAGAGCGCGGTGCGCTTCTTGCCGGCCACCGCGCCTGCCGCGCGCTGCGCCGCGTACCAGCGGCCGATCACGAACAGCACCACCATGCCCAGCAGCGCCACCAGGGAAAACCACATGATGCTGCCCTGGCCCTTGGGCACCACGATGAAGGCCGCCAGCAGCGGGCCGCAGGCGGTGCCGCCATTGCCGCCGATCTGGAACAGGCTCTGCGCCAGGCCGAAGCGCCCGCCGGAGGCCAGCCGCGCCACACGCGACGCTTCCGGGTGGAATACCGCGGAGCCGAGCCCGATCAGCCCCGCCGCCAGCAGGATGAAGCCGTAGGACACCGCCTGGGACATCAGCAGCAGCCCGACCAGTGTGGACGCCATGCCGATGGCCAAGGAGAAAGGCTGCGGATGCTTGTCGGTCCAGAAGCCAACGGCCGGCTGGAACATGGAGGCGGTGACCTGGAAGGCCAGGGAGATCACCCCGACCTGGGCGAAGCTCAGCCCGTAGCTGTCCTTCAGCACCGGGAAGATCGCCGGCACCAGGGACTGCATCATGTCGTTCAGCAGGTGGCAGAAGCTGAGCGAGAGGATGACGGCGAAAGTCGCGCTTGTGGCGCGGGGGTCGGCGCTGCCGGCAGCGCGGGGGTCTGCGGTGCTCGCGGTGGCGCCCGGAGGGCTGCCGGCGACGGCTGTCTGGTTCGCGCTCACGCGGCTCTTCCGTTCCTGGATGGTGGTGCCACTATAGCCCGGTGGCAGGGGGGCGCCAGCGCACCCCCGGCGAAAGGGAGAAACGACCATGGCCGACAGTGAAAACATGAAGAAGGGCCGCGCGGTCCGCACCAAGCTGATTGGGGAGGCCGCGGTCGCGAAGATGGCGTCGAAGGTCTATGACGACCCGATGATGCAGAAGTTCGGCGACTACGCCACAGAAGCCGTCTTCGGCATGCTGTGGACCCGCCCGGGCCTGGACCTGAAGACCCGCGCGCTGATCACCTGCATCGCCGACACCGCGACCCATTCCTGGCCGGAGCTGGAGATCCACCTGCGCATGGCCCGCCGCCAGGGCTGGAGCGAGGACGAACTCTCCGAGGCGCTGCTGCACCTGACCGGCTATATTGGCGCGCCGTCGGTGCGGGAGGGCATGCTGGTGGCCAAGAAGCTGTTCGCGGAGATGCGCGCCGAGGGCGACCTGCCGTGATTGTTGACGTCCACGCCCACTACACCCAGGCGCCAGCGCAGCTGGACGCCTGGCGGGCGCGCCAGCTCTACACCCAGAACAAGCCGGCCAAGGCCAAGCTGGCGATCAGCGACGAGATGATCGTCGCCTCCCTAGCCGGCAACCTGCGGGAGATGCAGCAGCGCGGCATCACCCGGATGATGTTCTCGCCCCGTGCCTCCGGCATGGGGCACGAGTTCGGCGGCGAGCTGGTCAGCCGCTACTGGACCGAGACCAACAACGACCTGATCGCCCGCGCCTGCAAGCTGCTGCCGGACCACTTCACCCCGGTGATGCAACTGCCGCAGACCCCAGGGCTCAGTCCGAAGAACTGCCTGGAGGAGATCGACCGCTGCGTGACGGAGCTGGGCTTCGTCGCCTGCAACGTGAACCCCGATGTCTCGGCCGGCGGGCTGCCCTTCACCCCCAGCCTGGGCGATGAATGGTGGTACCCGCTGTGGGAGAAGCTGGTGCAACTGGACATCCCCGGGATGATCCACCCGAGCAGCACCATCAACCCCGGCCTGCACCTGAACGGCTCGCACTACCTCAACTGGGACACGGCGGCGGTGGTGGAGCTTTGCTATTCCCGCGTGTTCGAGGATTTCCCCGCGCTCAAGCTCATCATCCCCCATGGCGGCGGCGCCATTCCGTTCCAGTTCAACCGCCAGCGCGGTCTGCATGTTCTGCAGGGCCGCAAGCCGTTCGAGGAAGCCATCCGGCCGTTGTACTTCGACCTGGCGGTATATGACGCCGACAGCATGGCGATGATCCTGCAGAAGATCGGCGCCGACCGCTTGCTCTATGCGTCGGAGATGTTCGGCACCGCCCAGGCGATCGACCCGCTGACCGGCCGCGCCTTCGACGACACGGTCCCGATGGTCCGCGCCATTCCCGGCATCACCCAGGAACAGCAGGACCTGATCTTTTTCGGCAACGCCCAGCGGCTGTACAGCCGGGCGCGCTGGTGATGCGCTGGCAGGTTGGCGCCGTCTCCGTCACCAAGGTGGTGGAGCTGGAAAGCACCGGCGGCAGCCGCTTCCTGCTGCCGCAGGCAACGCCGGAGGAGGTGCAGCGGATCGACTGGCTCGCCCCGCACTTCGCCGATGAACGCGGCCGCCTGAAGATGAGCGTCCACGCGCTGATCATCGAGACACCGACGCGCCGCATCATGGTCGATACCTGCCTTGGCAACGACAAGCAGGGCCGCGGCATTCCACACTGGAATGAGCGGCAGGGGACTTTCCTGGCGGATATCGCCGCCGCCGGCTACCCGGCCGACAGCATCGACACCGTGCTCTGCACCCACCTGCATGTGGATCATGTCGGCTGGAACACCCGGCTGGTCGATGGCGCCTGGGTGCCGACCTTCCCGGCCGCGCGCTACATTTTCGGCCGGCGCGAATTCGAGCACTGGCAGGCGCAGACCGATCGCGCCGACCAGCGCGCCGTCTTCGAGGACAGCGTCCGTCCGATCCTGGATGCCGGCCTGGCCGAACTGGTCGAAACCGACCACCAACTGTGCCCGGAGGTTCGGCTGATGCCGACGCATGGCCATACCCCGGGCCATGTCAGCGTCTGCATCAGCAGCGGCGGGCAGGACGCCATCATCACCGGCGACCTGGCGCATCACCCCTGCCAGATGGCGCATCCGCACTGGAACAGCACGGCGGACATGGACCCGGCGGCGGCCGAGGCCACCCGGCGGGACTTCTTCGCCGGGCTGGCGGGCAAGCCGGTACTGGTCATCGGCACCCACTTTGCCGGCCCCACCGCCGGGCGCGTGGCCTTGGATGGCAGCGGCTTCCGCCTGCTGGTCTGCGCATGAGCGCGCACAATCATGGCAAGTGGGGCTGCGCCTGCTGGGGGCCGGACGACCAGCTGGGCGCCGGCAACCTGCTGACGCGGGAGAAGCGCCTGGCCGCGCTCAAGGGCATCGAGACCGGCCGCGTCTACGACCTGTCACACGTCTTCGGCGCCGACTCGCCCTACCTGCAGCCCAACCAGCCGCCCTTCCTGATGATGATGTGGGCCACCTGGCGCGATTCCATCCGCCGCCGCCGCGGCATGGGCGCGCGCAACGACGCCGGCAGCAATGTCGAGCGGGTGGAGATGACCACCCATGTCGGCACCCATATCGATGCGCTGGGCCATGTCTCGAAGAACGACCGGCTGTACAACGACGTCCCGGCGGCCGAGGCGATGACCGAATGGGGCCTTGCCCGGCTGGGCATCGAGCAGACGCCGCCGATGATCACCCGCGGGCTGCTGCTGGACGTGGCCGGTCTGGATGGCGGGCCGCATCTGGCCGCCGGCCGCGCGATCACGCCGGATGAGTTGGCCCGCGCGGCAACGGGGCTGACGATAGAGCCCGGCGACTTCGTGCTGGTCCGCACCGGCTGGGGGCAGTTCTTCGGCACCGACAACGCGAAGTATCTGGCGGGCTCGCCGGGCATCGACGTGGCGGCGGCGAAGTGGCTGACGGCGCAGGGCGTGGCCGCCATCGGCAGCGACAACATGGCGCTGGAGGTGCTGCCCAACCCGGACCCGACCCTGGCGCTGCCGGTCCACCAGCACTGCCTGGCCGAGGCCGGCGTGCACATCATCGAGAACCTGGCGTTGGAGGAATTGGCGGCGGATGGCGTCCGCAGCTTCTGCCTGATCGTGCTGCCGCCGAAGATGCGCGGTGCCACTGGCGCGCCGGTGCGGCCGGTGGCCCTGGTATAGCGAGGCACCGGGCGCGGTTGCGCGCGCCCGGCACCCGAAGCATTACTTCACGCTGCTGAACGCGGTCGGCGCCAGGAACATGTTTTCCACGCGTTCCACGATCGGGCCGGCGGCCTCGGTCTCGGCGCGCTTGGTGTGCCATTCCGGGTCGGCCTGGAAGGCGTTCCACTTCTTCTCGCGGTCGGCCAGGCTGTCCCAGGCCAGCAGGTAGTACAGTGCCTGGTTGTTCGGCCCCACCAGCGTCGTCCAGAACCCCGCCTGCTGGATGCCGTGGCGGGCCCAGATGCCCAGGGTGATGCTGCTGAAGCGGTTCAGCAGCGCCGGCAGCTTGCCCGGCACGCAGTGGTAGATACGCAGTTCATGGATCACGTGGACGTCTCCCGTTCTGCGGTGGCTTGCCTGTCGCCGCCGCGTCGTTGCACCCTGCCGAGCCTAGACCGTGATCGCTGCCGACTGAAGCGTCCGCGGTCCGGTTTATCAACTGAGCGGCTGATTCATGGCCGGGGCCGAACCGCCCTGGCCGATCCGCCGCCAACGGGAGGCAACAAGCCATGAAGTTCTATGATTCCGTCGGCCCCAACCCGCGCGTTGTCCGCATGTTCGCCGCCGAGCGCGGTGCCTCCCTCGGCGAGAAGATCACCGTGGACCTGCGTGGCGGCGAGAATCGCCAGCCCGCCCACATGGCGCGCAACCCCTTCGGCCAGATGCCTACGCTGGAGTTGGACGATGGCAGCTTCATCGCCGAGATCACCGCGATCTGCGAGTACCTCGACGAGGTGACGCCAGGCGCCTCGCTGATCGGCGCCACGCCGGCGGAGCGCGGCAATACCCGCATGTGGGTGCGCCGGCTGGACCTCAACATCATCGAGAACCTGGCCAATGGCTTCCGCTTCTCGGCCGGGCTGAAGCTGTTCGAGAGCCGCATCCACTGCATCCCGCAGGCCGCCGACGACCTGAAGGCGACCGCGCAGGAATGGCTGGCCAAGCTGGACGGCATGATCGCCGGGCGCGACTACATCGCCGGGCCGAAGCTGACCCTGGCGGATGTGCTGCTGTTCTGCTTCCTCGACTTCGCCGCGCAGGTCGGCCAGCCGATCAACCCGGCCCACGCCAACATCGTCGCTTTTCACGCGCGGATGAAGGCGCGGCCCTCGGCAGCGGCGTAGGGCCTGGTCCGCGCGGGCGAAGGCGCCGCCGCGGCGGGGCCGTCCCCAACAGCGTGAGCCATCGAATCGGACCACGCTGACGGGCGGCGTGCGTTCAGCGGGACTTACCTTTCCCGCCGTGCTGGCGCGCCCGTATCCCGGCCACGGGGTTTGTGGGCCACGGGCAGTTGCCCGTCAGCCCGGCGCCGCCAGCATCCGTGTGGCGGCGTCTGGCCCGCAGAGGATTTCCACCAACCGCGCCAGATCCATCCGCCGCAGGTCCTGGGCGCTCTCTCCGGTCATCGGCGCCAGGCGGGAAAGCGCCTCCGTCAGGGTCGCCAGTGCCTTGTCGTAGCTGTTGCCCCCGCCGAGCCTGCGGCCGACCTGTTCCAGCCCACGCAGCTGCCGGGCGCCGCTTTCCATCGCCAGCACGCTGGCATCGCTGACCGTCTCGGCCGCCATCATCTGCCCCGCCGGCTGCATCACCTGCGCTTCCAGCCCGGCCAGGAAGCGTTCGCGACAGGCCTCGTCGGCGGCGCGCCGCAGCCCCGCCAGGCGGCGCTGCCGTTCGCCATGGATCAACGAGCAGCGCTCCAGGTCCTCCAGCCGCGCCACCAGGCCACTGGCCGAACTCGTGGCGGCGGTCAGGTCCAGCAGATCCAGCTGGGGCAGCGGTTCGTCCAGCACGCGGTCAAGTGCTGCCTGGGCGGCGGCGCGGCATTGCGGGTCCAACTGGGCCGCCACCATGGCCACCTGGCCAGGATTGGCGGCGCGCGCCACCAGCGCGGCCAGCGCGGCACTCAGCGGCTGCGGCCCGGCGGGAGCCACTGCCTGCAACGCGGCGCGGATCAGCGGCTCGGGCGGACCCTCCGCGCCGGCGGCCATGGCGCTCCACAGCAACTCGCCCTGCTGCCAGAGCGGCCGGCACAGTGCCGCGATGGCGGTATAGTCGGCGGCGGCCAGGCCGGTTTCTTCCCAGCCGGCGGGGGCTGCCGCGGGGAGGGCGTGCGCCGCCGCCGGCCAGAACAACGCCCCCAGCCGCGCCACCTCCCCCAGGTCCGTGGTGGTGCGGCCCTCGCATCCCGCCATGGCCTGGTCGGCCTCGACGCCCAGACGCTGCTGCACCAGCTGGGCCAGCGGCGCCAGGGCGCTGCGCGGAATCATCGCCTCGCCACGGCGCCAACGGGTGGAGGCGATGATGGCGCCATCCAGCGGCAGGAACAGCACCCGCATGAAGCCGAGCGGTCGCGCCGGGCGCAGCGCCCGCAGCCGCTGACGTGCCATGTCCAGCACCTGGTCGGCGGCGCCGCGGTCCTTCAGCCCGTCCAGCATCTGCACCACGCGGGCCAGGGCCTGGTCGTCGGCCTGGGCGGTGGCCTTGCCCAGCCAGTTCACTTCGCGCGCCAGGGCGGGAGGGGCGGGCTTCATGCCGCGATCGCCCGCAGGTGCTCGTTGCGTTCCATGACCCGTCCTGTCGCCCAGTCCTGATGTGGCTTTACGGTGCGGCGCCAGTTGCGCAGCCCGCCGCGGGTCGCGTCCATTTCCCCGCTGGCGTCGAAGCCGCACCAGGCGCCGACTTCCGCCGGAATCACCGGCACCAGCGCAGCCATTTCCAGCGCCGCGCCGAGCCGGCCCTCGGCGGGGCTGGACCGCCAGAGGGCGCAGATCTGGCGCCAGCCATCCAGCAGCCACTCGCCGCGCTCGACCAGTACCAGCACGCTGTCCGGCTCCACCCGCCAGCGATGCACCAGCCCCCAGATATCCTCCAGCTGTGCCTGGGCATTGGCCAGCGCCACCCGGGCGCAGCGCAGCGTCACCTCGGCGGCCTGCACCAGCAAGCGGGAGCATTGCCGCTGTTCCGGCGTGCCGGCATCGCCCCAGGCCATCACCTGCTGGATCACGGTGGCGACCTCCAGGCAGAGCAGCGGCAGCGCAGCGCCGGTCGGGTTGCCCCGCAGGCCGGTGCCCTCGAAGGCGCTGGAGATCTCCTCCAGCGCATCCACCGCGGCGCTGGGCGGCAGGCTGTTATCCTGGCGCAGCCCCTCCAACACCTTGCGGGCGCGGCGCTCCACGTTGGCCGGCGTATCGCGCTCCGGCGGCGGCAGGCCGGAGCTGGCGGGTTCGCCCTGGCGCACCAGTTCCAGCAGCAGGTGGTAGTGCAGCAGCACGCGCTGCTGTTCCGCCGAGCCGCCGGCCACCCGGGCGGCGGCCGCGGCATCCCGACCGGCGAAGCCCTCCGCCGCCACCTTGCGCGCCGCGGTCTGCACGCTGCGCGGGGTCAGTAGATGCAGGCCGTTGATGCGCGACCAAATCGCCCGGTCATGCAGGCTGGGCGGGCAGAAATCCGGCAGTGCCGACCATGGCAGTATATAGACCCCCTCGGTCCCCGCCGGGTTGGCCAGCACCAGTTCGGGTATCCGGCGCTCACCCGGGCGGATCCGCCCGCCAAGCAGGTGCGGCGTGGTGAACGGCACCGCGACGCCACGTTCCAGGAAGGTGGTTGGCCGGTAGCGCCCCGCCGCGAAGCGGGAAAGCATGGCGGTGATATCGGGTTGCATCCCGACAGCCTGCACCGGCAGGGATGAATCCCTGGTTATTCGGACCGCAGCGCCGCGCGCAACTCGGCGAAGCCGGTGGGGTCCGCTACTGCCGCCAGACGCCCGGCCGCCTGGCGGGCAAAGCGGTGCAGCAGCGCGCGGCGCCGGGCGGGCGCCAGCGGGTGGCGCGGGGCTTCACGCAGCAGGGCCGCCTCCAGCCCATCCGCCACCACCAGGCCGGCATCGGCGGGCAGCAGGTCCGCCGGGAAGTCCAGGTCCACGGCGAAGTAGAGGGCGTCGCAATAGTCCCGGTAGTCCGGCCATTTGGCGTCGGCCAGGAAGTCCCGCGCGCCGGACTTCACCTCAATGATCGCAAAGCCGCCATCCGGCAGCAGCGCCAGGATGTCGGCGCGGCGGCCGTTCGGCAGCCTCACTTCGGTCACCGGGGCCCAGCCCCGGCTGGCGCAGAACCGCATTGCCGCCCGGCAGATGCCGCTGGTGCGTTCCGGCCAACCCGCCGGCGGTGCAGCAGGTGCGTCCATGATGTCATAGCTCCCGCTTCAAATATGACTGGTCAGGTTATTCAGGAACCTGCGGGGTCTTCGCGCTTTCGCTGATACCTCATGGTCCCAACCCGATACGCTGTAGCCCTCCATATCCTTCTGCTGCTGGCCGACGGTGCCGAAGCGGATACCACAAGCGGCCGCATGGCCGGCAGCATCGGCACCAATCCGGTGGTGGTGCGGCGTATTGCCGGCCTGCTGGTGCGCGGCGGCCTGGTGAAGGTCCAGCGTGGCCCCGGCGGCGCCGCGCTGGCCCGGCCGGCCGAGGAGATCACCCTGGCCGATGTCTGGCGCGCGGTGCACGGCGTGGGCGCGCCGCTGCTGGGGGTGCATGGCCGCGCCGGCCAGTCCGAGGCGCTGGGCCGCCGGATCGTCGCTGTCCTGCGGGAGCGCTTCGCGCTGGCCGAGCGGGCCATGCTGCTCGACCTCAGCCACACCACGCTGGCGGAGCTGGCGGCCGGGCTGCACGCCCCCGCTTCAGCCGACGAGCAGGTCGATCGCCCGGGCCAGCTTGATATCGCGGGCTGACAGCCCGCCGGCATCATGCGTGGTCAGGGTGATCTCGACCCGGTCATAGACATTGCTCCATTCCGGGTGGTGGTCCTGCACTTCGGCCAGCAGGGCGACGCGGGCCATGAAACCCCAGGCCGCGGAGAAATCTGCAAAGCGGAAACCCCGCCGGATCGCCTCCCGCTCCGCCAGCAGCCGCCACTCGGGCAGCGTCTGGGCCAGGGCAGCGCGTTCGGTTTCGTTCAGCTGCGCAATCATGGGGGCTTCCTCTTGACGCCGCCGGCGGGGCGGCGCTGGTTAGCAACATGGGTCCTGCCATCCGCCACACCACCCCGCCGTCCTGCGAGGACATCGTTGACCTGGCCGAAGCGGCTCTGGCGGCGATCCCGGAAATGCTGCGCGAAATGGTCCGCGGCACCGCCATCGTGGTCGAGGAAACCCCCGATGAAGACACCATCGAGGAGATGGGGCTGGAAAGCCCCTGGGAACTCACCGGCCTATATCGTGGCGTGCCCCTGACGCAGAAAAGCGTCGGCGACGTACCCGCCGAGCCGGACATCATCCTGCTCTACCGGGAGCCGATCCTGCTGGAATGGATCGAGACCGGGGAGGAGTTGTTCGCCCTGGTGCGCAACGTGCTGATCCATGAGATCGGCCATCATTTCGGCCTGTCGGACGAGGATATCGCGCGGCTGGAAGGCGAGTAGCCGGCAGGGATTTTTCAGGCCCGGAGTCACGCTTTCGGGTGTTCGGCCACTTCGAGGCCTTTGCCCTCCAGCGACCCAGGCCTCAGGGCACCGCCCCGACCGAGCCCGCCGGCACCGCCTGGCCCAGCGCCACGTCCACCTGCACGCGAGACGCGACCCCGGCCACGCCCCAGCGCCCGTCGGCGCCCTGTGCAAGCAGCGGCGCGCCCGAACTGCCCCGGGTGCCCGCGCAGTCATGCAGCAGCACCGGCGCGCCGCCCGGGCCGGAAATGCCCAGCGCGCGGCAGCCGGTATCGGCCAACAGCACCTCCGGCCGGTCCTGCTGGTAGCCGCCCAGCATCAGCGCGCTGCGTGGTGCCGGGGCTTCGCGCAGCAGCGGCAGCACGCGGTCGGCGGGCAGGGCGGTCTCCAGCGTCAGCAGCGCCCAGTCGGCGGCGGCGGGCAGGCCGGTGGCCGGGGTGTAGCCGGCCCCGATGCGGAAGCTGGCGACCCGGGCATGCGCGATATACTCGCCCTGCTGATAGCCGAGCAGGAAATGCACCGTCCCCGGCTGCACCAGTTGCTGGGTGCGGCTGGAAACCACGCAGTGCGCCGCGGTCAGTACGAGGCGCGGTGCCACCAGCGTGCCGGTACAGCGGCCGCCGATCTCCAACTGCACCCGGCCCAGCCCCCGCCAGGGCACCGTGGTGCCGTCCACCGGCCGGCGAGGGTCGGCCGAGCCGATGCCGGGCAGGGTGCTGCGCGGTATCGGCCGCGGCTGGGCCAGCGCCGGCGCAGCGGCCAGCAGCAACAGGGCGACCAGGGGTCGCTTCATGACGCTTCCTTCATGCCGGCCCCCGCGCTAATCCGGCGGCCCCGAGGGAGAGCCAGATCATGTTCCGCACCACCATCGCCGGCAGCCTGCCCAAGCCCGCCTGGCTCGCCGAGACCAACAAGCTCTGGCCGGCCTGGAAGGCCGAGGGCGCCGACTTGGCTGAGGCCAAGCGCGACGCCACCCTGCTGTGGCTGAAGGAGCAGGAGGATGCGGGCATCGACATCGTGACCGATGGCGAGATGAGCCGGCAGCATTTCGTCCATGGCTTCCTGGAATTCGTCGAAGGCATCGACTTCGCCAACAAGGTAAAGATGGGCATCCGTAACAACCGCTATGATGCGATGGTGCCACAGGTGGTCGGGCCGCTGAAGCTGAAGGGCCGCGTGCATGAGGTGGAAGCCAAGCTGCTGCGGGCGCACACCAAGAAGCTGGTGAAGATCACCATGCCCGGCCCGATGACCATCATCGACACCATCCAGGACAGCTACTACGGCGACCGGGTGAAGATGGCGATGGCCTTCGCCGAGCTGCTGAACCAGGAAGCCCGCGCCCTGCAGGCCGATGGCGTCGATATCGTGCAGTTCGATGAACCCGCCTTCAACGTCTACATGGCCGAGGCCGCCGACTGGGGCGTCAAGGCGCTGGAACGCTGCATCGAGGGCCTGACCTGCAAGACCGCGGTGCACATCTGCTACGGCTACGGCATCGAGGCCAACCTGAAGTGGAAGGAAACCCTGGGCGACAGCTGGCGCCAGTATGAGCAGGTGTTCCCGGCCCTGGCCGCGTCCAACATCAACCAGGTCAGCTTGGAATGCGCCAACAGCCATGTGCCGATGGAGCTGATCGGCCTGCTGAAGGGCAAGGAAGTGATGGTCGGCGTGATCGACGTCGCCTCCGAGGTGGTGGAGACGCCGGAGCAGGTGGCGGCCGTGATCCGGGAAGCGCTGAAATACGTGCCGGCGGACAAGCTGCTGCCCTGCACCAACTGCGGCATGGCGCCGATGCCGCGCCACATCGCCGCGGCCAAGCTGCGGGCGCTGGCGGCCGGGGCGCGGCTGGCCTGCGAGCCGGCCTGAAGCCAGCGGCGCTCAGGCCGTTTTTGGCGAGGCTGCTTCGCGGCTTGTGGCGATCCCACCCCAGCCGGTCAGGCTCTACGAAGTCGGCGCGGGGGGCGGGGAGCACCGCGGCGGCGGGCGCTGCGGCCGATCCGTCCCGCTGCTGGGCGGCTCGGCTGGCGGCGCAGGCGCGGTCTGCGCCACCGCGCCGCCGGTCAGCAGGGCGAGCAAGGCCAATACCTTAAGCGGCAAGGTCATAGGCAACCTCCGGCGTATAGACGCTGTTCTGCTTGCCCAGCTGGCTGCTGAACAGGGTGAAGTGTTCCACGGTAATGGGCGCGGCGCGAAACAGATTATGCGCCTGCACCCAGCTGATCAGCTTGTCCGGCGACGCCAGCCCGGTGCGGGCGATGGTGACATGCGGCGTGAACTTCTTCCGCTCCGGCTGCAGGCCGATGCGTTGCAGCGCCGTCTCTACCTTGCATTGCAGGAACCCCAGCGTCTCGTTCCGCGCGGCCGAGATATACAGCGCCTGGATGCGGCCGGCCTTCTCGAACAGGCCGGCGCCGGTCAGCGCCAGCTCGAACGGCCGGGCGCGGATATTGGCCAGCGCGTCGTCCACTTCCTGGGCGCGCCAGTTCTCCACCTCCCCGATGAAGCGCAGCGTCAGGTGGTAGTTATCCGGCGGGACCCATTTGGCCCCCTGGATGCCGCCGGCCAACATGGCCAACTGGGTCCTCAGTTCCGCGGGTAGTTCGAGGGCGACGAACAGGCGGATCATGCGGGCCTCCTCAGGTCAGGCGGGACAACAGGGTTTCCACCAACGGCAGCAGGCGGCGAACCAGCAGGCGCACCCCCTCGGCGTTGGGGTGGATACCATCGGCCTGGTTCAGCGCGGGGTTGCCCGCCACGCCCTCCAGGAAGAACGGGTCGAAGATGGCGGCCGGGTGCGCCGCCGCCACGCGCTGGAAGGCGCCGGCGAAGTCGCGGCCGTACTCGGCGCCCAGGTTGGGCGGCGCCAGCATGCCCGAGAGCAGCACCGGCATGGCGCCGAGCTTGCGGAGGATGGCGTTGAGGTTCGCCTCTGTCTGCGCCGGCGCCAGGCCACGCAGCCCGTCATTGGCGCCGAGTTCGACGATCGTGGCGTGTGGCCGCTCGCCCAGCGCCCAGTCCAGACGGGCCAGGCCGCCGGCCGTGGTATCGCCGGAGACGCCGGCATCCAGCACTTTCGCCCGCGTCCCCAACGCGACCTGGAGCTGGGGGACGAAGCCCTGGCCGGGCGCCAGGCCGAAGCCGGCGGTCAGGCTGTCGCCCAGGGCGAGGATGCGCCGCGGTTCGGCGGCGCGGGCGGCAGCACCAATGCATCCAAATGCAACGATGCCTTTCGCCAGCGCGGTTCTGCGGCCATATGCGGCGCCAACCCCGGATGCATACGGCGCCATGGATGCCACAATCAGCCACCCCCGACCGCTGCCCAATGAAACCCCGACCGAATCGCTGATCGAGGCACGGGCGCTGACGTTCAGCGTGGCCAGCAGCGGCGGCGTGGTCAACATCCTCCGCGGCATTGACCTGAAAGTACAACCTGGCGAGGCGCTCGGGCTCGTCGGGCCTTCGGGGTCGGGCAAGACGTCGCTCCTGATGCTGCTGGCCGGGTTGGAACGCCCGAGCGGCGGGACGTTGCGCGTGGCCGGTGCGACGCTTGGGGAGATGGGCGAGGATGCGCTGGCCCGCTTCCGTCGCGACAAGGTGGGGATCGTGTTCCAGGCCTTCCACCTGATCCCCAGCATGACCGCGCTGGAGAACGTGGCGATACCGCTGGAATTCGCTGGGCGGGCAGACGCCTTCGACCGTGCCGAGGCCAGCCTGCGCGCGGTCGGCCTGGGGCATCGGCTGGGGCACTACCCCGGCCAGCTTTCCGGTGGGGAGCAGCAGCGCGTGGCGCTGGCCCGGGCCACGGTGGCGGAACCGGCGCTGCTGCTGGCCGACGAGCCAACCGGCAACCTGGACCGCGCGACGGGCGCGCTGGTGATGGACCTGCTGTTCGGCCTGCGCGAACGGCTGGGCACCACGCTGCTGCTGGTGACGCATGACGAGGCGCTGGCCGCCCGCTGTGGCCGGGTGGTGCGGATGGAGGACGGGCTGCTCGCGGGCGGCCCAGGGCACGAAGCCGCGGGCGACGCTGCTTGAGCGCGCTGGTCGAGGCCGGCAGCCGCACCGGCTCCGCGGGCTGGCCGCTGGCCTTCCGCCTGGCGCGGCGGGAGTTGCGCGGCGGGGTGAAGTCGCTGCGGATCGTGCTGGCCTGCCTGGCGCTGGGTGTCGCCGCCATCGCCGCCGTCGGCACCTTGCGGACTGCCATCGATGCCGGGCTGCGGGCCGATGGCGCCCGGCTGCTGGGCGGCGATGTCGAGCTGCGCGGCGGCTCCCAGCCGGTGCCCGACGCGGTGCGTGCCTTCATCGCCGCGCGGGCGGCGCGGACCTCCGACATCACCATCCTGCGCAGCCTGCTGGTGGCGCCTTCCGGTGAACGCCTGTTGGTGGAGGTGAAGGCGGTGGACGCCGCCTATCCGCTGCTGGGCACCCTGCTGTTGGAACCGTCGGTGCCGCTGCGGGATGGCGAGGTGGCGGTGGAGCCGATCATCGCCGAGCGCCTGGGCCTGAAGCTTGGCGACGAACTCCGGCTGGGCGAGGCGCATCCCCGCCTGGTGGCGCTGCTTCGCGCGGAGCCGGACAAGGCGGCGACTCCGGCCTTCTTCGGCCCGCGCGTCATGGCGACCAGGGCCACGCTGGATACAACCGGGCTGATCCAGCCCGGCAGCCTGCTGCAGCATAGCCTGCGGGTGCAGTTGCCGCCCGGCGGCGATGCGGCCGGCTTCGTCGAGACCCTGCGCGCCAGCTTCCCCGGCGAGGGGCTGCGGCTGCGCACTGCCAGCACGGCGGAGCCCGGCTTCTCCCGCTTCATGGACAGCACCGCGAGCTTCCTGACCCTGGCCGGGCTGACAGCGCTGCTGGTCGGCGGCATCGGCGTGGCCACGGGCGTGCGGGCCTGGCTGGAGGCGCGGGCGAAAACCATCGCCACGCTGCGCTGCCTCGGCGCGCCCTCCGGCCTGGTGCTGGCGATGCACCTGGTGCAGTTGCTGGCGCTCTCGGCGCTGGGGATCCTGGCCGGTCTGGTGGCGGGGTATGGGCTGACCTGGCTGGCGGCGCAGTTTCTCGCCGGCAGCCTGCCGGTCCCGCCGCGACTGGTGCCCTACCCCGGCCCGCTGGGGCTGGCGGCGCTGTATGGGCTGCTGACCGCGCTGGCCTTCGCGCTGTGGCCGCTCGGCCGCGCCGCGCGCATCCCCGGCGCCGCGCTGTTCCGCGACGCCATCGCGCCCGAAGGCGCCCGGCCCGGCTGGGGCGTGCTGGCGGCGCAGCTGGCGGCGGCGGCGGCGCTGATCGGGCTGGTGGTCGCCACCGCGGGCAATCCGCGCTTCGCCGCCGGGTTCTGCGCCGCGGCGCTGGCGACGCTGGGGCTGTTCCGGCTGGGCGCCGCCGGGCTGATGCTGGCGGCGGGCCGCGTCTCCCATCGGCTGCGCGGCGCCTGGCGGCTGGGGCTGGCCAACCTGCACCGGCCGGGCGCACCGACCGCGCTGGTAATGATCTCGCTTGGCATTGGGCTCACCACGCTGACCGCGATTGCGCAGATCGAGGGCAATCTGCGGCGCCAGGTGGAGGCGGACCTGCCGAAGCGGGCGCCGAACTTCTTCTTCGTCGATATCCAGCAGGACCAGTTGGCGCGGTTCGACGCGCTGACTGCGACCCTGCCGGGGGTGGAGGAAGTGAAGCGGGTGCCGAACCTGCGGGCGCGGATCACCGCGTTGAAGGGCGTACCAGTGGCGCAGGTGCGCGCCGCGCCGGGCAGCGAATGGGCGTTGGCCGGCGACCGCGGCCTGACCTACAGCGCCACGCCGCCCGAAGGCGCTCGGGTGGTCAGCGGCGCCTGGTGGGCTCCGGAGTATCGCGGGGCGCCGCTGGTCTCGCTGGATGCCGGGCTGGCCGAGGGCTGGGCGGTGGGGATCGGCGACGTGGTGACGCTGAACATTCTGGGCCGCGACCTGGACTTCACCATAGCGAATACCCGGGCGGTGAACTGGCGCGGCATGGGCATGAACTTCGCCTTGGTTGCCTCGCCCGGCGTGCTGGAGGCGGCGCCGCATTCCAACATCGCCACCCTGCGCGGCGATCCCGCCCAGGATGCCGCCGTGCTCAGGGCCGTGACCGATGCCTTCCCCAACGTCACCGGCGTGCGGGTGCGGGACGCGCTGGAAACGCTGGCCGAACTGCTCGGCCGGGTGGCGACGGCGCTGACCGCGACCGCCAGCCTGACCCTGGCCAGCGGCGTGCTGGTGCTGGGCGGCGCGGTGGCGGCCGGGCAACGCAGGCGGGTGCGCGATGCCGTGGTGCTGAAGGTGCTCGGCGCCACGCGGGGGCAGATTTCCGCGGCCTGGGCGGTGGAGTTCGGCCTCATCGGCGCCTGCTCCGGCCTGCTGGCGGCGGCGGCGGGCGGTGCCGCCAGCTGGGCGGTGATGCGCTTCATGCTCGGCAGCGCCTGGGAGCCGCTTTGGGGCGTGATGGCCGCAACCCTGCTGGGCTGCCTGGCGCTGGCGCTGGGCTTCGGGCGAATCGGCACCGCCCTGGCGCTGCGGGCGCGGCCCGCTGGCGAACTGCGTGGGGAGTGAGCGCAACAATACGTCACGTGCGAAGCGGCCTTGCAGGCATTATTCTAGCGGCAACTGGGCGCCCACGTCGCCCGGCACGGATGAGGCCAAGGCCCGCCCCGCCGAATAGGCTTGATCGGGATTAAAACCTCTCCATATTACGTGGCGCGAGATACCCTCGCGCGAACCCCTACGGGAGATACCAAGGCTATGGCCCTTCAACCCGACTATCGGACCACGACGGGAGCGCCAGGCTGGGGTCGTACCGCGACCGCCGACGCGGCCGCCGTCGATGCCGGGCTCCGGGCGTACATGCTCCGAGTCTTCAACTGGATGGCCTCCGGGCTGCTGTTGACCGGCATCGTCGCCTTCGTCATCGGCTCAAACCCCGACATCCAGGCGATGTTCTGGCAGGTGACGCGCACGGCCTCCGGCGCCCGCTCCATTAGCCCGACGCTGCTGGGCTGGGGCGCCATGCTCTCGCCGATCGCCTTCGTGCTGGTGCTGAGCTTCGGCATCAACAAGCTGAGCACGCAGGCGGCCCAGGGGCTGTTCTGGCTGTTCTGCGCCTGCATGGGCGCCAGCCTGAGCAACATCTTCCTGCGCTACACCGGCGGGAGCATCGCCAGCACCTTCTTCGTTACCGCCGGCATGTTCGCGGCTACCAGCGCCTACGGCTACACCACCGGGCGTGACCTGACCCGCATGGGCAGCTTCATGATGATGGGCCTGATCGGCATCCTGCTGGCCGGCCTGGTCAACATGTTCCTGCAGAGCACCATGCTGGCCTTCATCACCAGCGTCATCGGCGTGGTCGTGTTCGTCGGCCTGACCGCCTACGACACCCAGCGGATCAAGTCCGACTACCTGCAGTACGCCTATGCAGAGGGCACCGACGAGGCCGGCAAGCGCAGCGTGATGGACGCGCTGACGCTGTACCTGAACTTCGTCAACCTGTTCCAGCTGCTGCTGCAGTTCATGGGCGTGCGCAACAACGACTGAGGTACCGAGCAGCAGGGCCACGCGGCCCTGCTGCGCCCTGGTCCGCGGGCCGGTGGTGCCACGGTCCAGACAGCAGAAACCCCCGGGGAGCGATCCCCGGGGGTTTTTCGTAGCCGGAACGGGCAGGTGGTAAGGCGGGGCTACAGCACCGCTGGGGCTGCCGCGGCCGGCAGGCGGGCCATGCTGCCCTCACCCACCAGGGCGGCGCTGACCAGGCGCCAGGCGCTGCGGTCGGCGAAGAGCTTGCGCAGCAGCCGGTTATTGAGCGCGTGGCCGGAGCGGTGGCCGGTGAAACGGGCGCGCAGCGGGGCGCCGGCCAGGGCCAGGTCGCCCACCGCATCCAGCAGCTTGTGGCGGACGAACTCGTCCGGGCGGCGGAGCCCACCGGGGTTCAGCACGCGGTCGCCCTCGACCACCACCGCATTGGTCAGGTTGCCACCCAGAGCCAGGCCAGCGGCGCGGAGTGCTTCCACATCCTCGGCCAGGGCGAAGGTGCGGGCGCTGGCCAGGCCAGTGCGGAAGGCATGCGGGGTCAGGCGCTCGGCGCAGCGCTGGTGGCCGATGGCGCCAGCGTTGAACTCAATCTCGAAGCTGCCCTCGAAGCGGTTGCCGCCATTGGGCAGCAGCTCGGCCCAGGCGGCACCTTCCTGCACACGGATCGGGCGGATCACCTCCAGCACCTCGGCCATGCCGGCCCGAGAGGTGACGCCGGCACAGTCGATCAGGAAGACGAAGGGCGCGGCCGAGCCATCGAGGATGGGAACCTCGGCGCCGTCCAACTCAACATAGGCGTCGTCTATGCCGCAGCCAGCCAGCGCCGCCATGACGTGCTCGACGGTGCCAATACGGATTTCCGGGCGGGTTGGGTCGCCAAGCACGGTACAGAGGCGCGTATCGACCACGTTGTCCCAGCGGGCCGCAAGCTCCAGACCGCCAAGATCCTTGCGCCGGAACACGATGCCCGTGCCGGGCGTGGCAGGATGCAGGCTGAGCGACACACGACGGCCGCTGTGAACGCCAATACCCACGCAGCCGATGGAGGCCTTCAGCGTTCGCCTGCGTCCCAGTTCCTGCGGCAAATACCCGTCCATCTAAGCCCCTGTCCATTTTGGAGCGCCTAGGCTCCGCAGGGCCCGATTTGCCCCTGGCTTTGGGGCGACGTTATGTCGGGCCCAGGGCAAACTGGCATTCAGGGGGCGCCACAGCGAGTCAACGCTTGTTACTCCGTGTTTCCACGAACGCCTTTGAATTTACGGCACCTTTTGCGCTGCACAGAGCAATATTAAGCCACTTGAACGTGATGATGTGCCGGAATTTTGGGCAGGAATAAACGGAAAAACCCTCCCAGGCCGGGCCTGGGAGGGTGCAATCGACATTGCATGGGCTGACGAGGCGCTGGTTCGGCTCGCAGGCGTTGCTTCCTGCGAGGCCCGGCCTGTCAGGGCAGGTTTTTTTGCTGGCGCAGGAAGGTCGGGATATCAATCCCGCCCATCTCCGCCTGCTGGGGCGAGGCGCGACGGGCATCGCTGGGGTGTATGACCAGCGTAGCCGGTTGCTCCACCCGGGCCAGGGCCGGGGCCGGTGCCTCGACCTCGACATTGCGGCGCATCAGGCCGCCGCCGGAACTGCCGGTGACCTGTTGGAACAGGCCGCGCAGCCCACCTGGGCGGGCCGGCGGGGCAACCGGCTGTGCCGGCTGGCCCATCGGACGGGCCTGCTGCATGCCCATCCGGCGGCTTGGGTCGGCCACCGGCGTGGCGGCCGGGCCAAGCACGACCGGGCCCCGATCAGCCTGCTGCGGTTGGTCCTGCTCCTCATACTGCGGGGCGGGCTGCTGCGGTTGGTAGGCGTGGGCCTGGTTGCCGTGGCTGAACGGCGCCTGGGGCGCCGTGGCCTGCGGCTGATGGGCGGCGTTCAACTCGGGCCGAACTTGCTGGCGCAGCATCGGCGCGCCCAGCGGGCCACCCATGCCGGGCGAGGCCGGCCGACGCGCCACTTGGGCCGGCGGCGCCATGACCGGCGGCATGCCGGGCGCGCGCTGCTGGCCATGCGGGGGCTGCTGCATGCCACGGCCACCGACCACGACCTTCAACTGCTCCTGCGGCGCAGGCTTGGCGACCTGCGTTTCTGCCAGGTCGATGCCGGTGGCGACGACGGACACGCGAATGCGGCCGTTCATCGTCTCGTCGATCGAGGAGCCGAAGATGATGTTGGCTTCCTCATCCACTTCCTTGCGGATGCGGTTGGTGGCGGCATCGACCTCATACAGGGTCATATCGTAGCCACCTGTAATGTTGATCAGTACGCCCTTGGCGCCGCGCATGGAGGTATCCTCCAGCAGCGGGTTGCTGATCGCCTTCTCGGCAGCGGTCACGGCGCGGTCATCGCCCTCCGACTCGCCGGTGCCCATCATCGCCTTGCCCATCTCGGCCATGACGGTGCGGATATCCGCGAAGTCGAGGTTGACCAGGCCGGGATTGACCATCAGGTCGGTCACGCCACGGACGCCCATGTAGAGGACCTGGTCGGCCATCTTGAAGGCTTCGGCGAAGGTTGTGCGCTCATTCGCCAGGGCGAAGAGGTTCTGGTTCGGGATCACGATCAACGTGTCCACGAACTGCTGCAACTCCTCGATGCCCTGGTCGGCGGCGCGCTTGCGCTTGGGGCCTTCGAAGTCGAACGGCTTGGTGACCACGCCCACTGTCAGCACGCCACGCTCACGCGCCATGCGCGCGATAACGGGTGCCGCACCGGTGCCGGTGCCGCCGCCCATGCCCGCGGTGATGAACACCATGTGGCTGCCATCGATATGGCGGGCGACTTCTTCCGTCGCTTCCTCAGCCGCGGCGCGGCCGATCTCAGGCTTGGCGCCGGCGCCCAGGCCCTGCGTCAGGTGCGGGCCAAGCTGCACCCGACGCTCGGCCTTGCTGTTCAGCAGGCTCTGCGCGTCGGTGTTCGCAACCACGAACTCCACGCCATCAAGCCCTGCCGCGATCATGTTGTTGACCGCGTTGGTGCCGCCACCGCCGACACCGATAACGGTGATGCGTGGGCTGAAGTCGGTATGCTGCGCTACTGGCAGCGAAAGATTCAGAGTCATGCGAGGAGGCCTCCTCTCGAGATGCTAATCGGATGCTTCGATTCGTGTCTTGTGCTTGTTCTCGATTCGCCACGCTTAGCTGTGGACGAAACCGAAAGGCGGCGCTGGTTCATGCCATTCGCTCCCGGAACCACTGCACGGCGCGGGTCAGCACGCCCGGCGAGCGGTCCAGCCCGGCGCCGGGATCGAACAGGGGCTTGCCCTCGCCATTGGCCCAGGCCAGCAGGCCGCAGGCAGTGGCGAAGGCGGGGTTGGCGGCAATCTCTGGCAGGCCGCGCACCTGGTGCGGGCGTGCCAGGCGCACCTGGCGGTCCAGCACCTGTGCGGCGAGTTCACGGACGCCCACGAGTTGGCTTGCGCCGCCGCACAGCACAACGCGACGACCCATCTCGTGCGTGACCCCGGCGGCTTCCAGCCGGGCACGGACCAGTTCGAAGGTTTCCTCCAGCCGCGGGCGGATGATCCGCACCACCATGGCGCGCGGTACGCGGGCGATCTGGTCGGCTTCCTCGCCCATTTGCGGGACGTGCAGCCATTCCTTCTCATCCTGCGGCGCCTCATGGACGCTGCCGTACTTCACCTTGATGTGCTCGGCATCCGCCATCGGCGCCGACAGGCACTGCGCCAGGTCGGAGGTGACGCGGATGCCGCCGATCGGGATCTGGGCTGCATGCACCAGCTGGCCTTCCTGGAACACCGCCAGCGAGGTGGTGCCGCCGCCCATGTCGATGACGGTGCAGCCCAGCTGCTTCTCGTCCTCCACCAGCGTGGCGAGGCCCGAGGCGTATGGCGTGCTGACCAGCTCCTGCACATCCATGTCGCACCGAGCCATGCCGGCCGCCAAGTTGCGCAGGGCGGCGGAGCCGGCATCGAGGATGTTGACCCGGGCGCCGATGGTCTCGCAGATCATGCCGCGGGGGTCTTCGACGCCGGCGGTGGCATCCACGCTGAAGCCGAGCGGGAAGGTGTGGACTGCCTCGCGCTCCAGCGTCTCGGCGCTGCTGTTGCGGCGGCGGGCTTCCAGCAGCACGGCGCGCAGGTCGTTGTCGGTGACGGCGCGGCCGCCGATCAACCATTGCAGGTTCTGCAGGCGGCTTTCCGGCTGCCCGCAGCTGAGATTGATGATGGCGCCGGTGAGCTGGGTGTCGGCCATGTCCTCGGCCTGGCCAACCGCGGCGCGGATGGCGCGCTCAGCTTCCTCCAGGTCAGTGATGCTGCCGGCCTTGACCCCGCGTGAGCGTTGCCAGCCGAAGCCGAGCACGCGCGGTTCGCCATCGCCTTCGATGCGCGCGATCATGCAGACGATCTTCGAGGAGCCGATATCCAGCACGCCGAAGCTGCCGCTGCGAGGATTGCGGCGGCGGCGCTGAACCGCGGGTGGCGCGGCGTCCAGGGTGCTGGACAGGCGGGTGAGCTGGTTCATCCGCGCACGCTCCGGGCTCGTTGGATGGCGGTTGGGTCAGGCTGCTGGGCCGGCGCGGGCGGGGCGACCTGCACCGTCATCTTGTCCGGCAGGCGCAGGTCGATGCTGGCGACCGGGCGGTCCAGCAGGCCGATGGCGGCGTGTTGCTCGCGCAGCTTGCGCAGCGCGGCTTCCTCCAGCCCCTCGGGCAGGCGGATTTCGGTGCCGTTGCGCAACTTGAGGTTCCAGCGCCTGTTGCCGACGCGGATCAGCACCTCGGTGCGGTCGCGCAGCACGGGCTCGGCCCGGAGCAACTCCACCATGCGTGCGGCATGAAGGTTTGCGCCGCCGCCGACTACCCATGGCAGCAGGCCGAATTCCTCGATGCGGTCGCTGATCGGCCGCCCGGCACGATCGATCACCTCCACCACGCCGCCATGCTGCCAGATCGCGTAAGGCTGGCGTTCGGTGATGCGGACCAGGATGTCGCCGGGCAGGTGCCGCTCGACATGGGCACTGGCCACCCAGGCATTGGCTTCCAGCCGTTCGCGGGCGGCTTGCGGTGAGAACGCCAGCGTCGGGTCGCCGCGCTGCACGCCCAGCGCGCGGCGCAACTCCTCAAGCGGTGCGTGCTGGCGGCCTTCCAGCGTGACGCTGCGGACCACCAGGCCGGCGCCAGTACCGAAGCCGGGCGCGCCGGAGACCAGGGATTGCACCCGTCCGGCCGGGTCCAGCGCCAGCACGCCCATGACAGCGCCGCCGATGACCGCGAACAGCAGGCCGAATTGCAGGGTCGGGCGCACCAGGGCGCGGCGGCGGCGCAGCCAGAGCCGCAGGCCGGAAGGGCGGTCCGGCGTGGTCTCGCGGCCGCGCGGGCGGCGTTGCGTGGGACTACGGGCCATGGGCAGCGTGCTCCACCATCCAGGCGCAGAGTTGCGGGAAGGCGATGCCGCAATGCGCGGCCTGTTCCGGCACCAGGCTGGTCGCGGTCATGCCGGGCTGGGTGTTGACTTCCAGCAGCACCACGCGACCCAGGGGCAGGGGGCCGTCGCCCTGTGTATCGTCGTAGCGGAAATCGGCACGGGAGACGCCGCGGCAACCCAGCGCCTGGTGTGCGGCCACGGCGACGCGCATGGCTTCGGCCGCGGCATCCGGATGGATCGGCGCGGGCAGCACATGGCGGCTGCCGCCGGCGGCGTATTTCGCTTCGTAGTCGTAGAAGGCCAGCGCGGTGGTGATCTCGGTGACCGTCAGCGCGCGGTCCTGCATGACGGCCACGGTGAGTTCACGGCCGGGGATGAAGGGTTCCGCCAGGATGGCGGGGCCGAAGGTCCAGCCGCGGGCGATATCGCCGCGCCGGTTGTCGCCGCCGCGCAGGATGTGCACGCCGACGCTGCTGCCTTCGCTGACCGGCTTGAGCACATAGGGGCGCGGGAACGGGTCGGCAGCCTCCAGCTCCGCCGGCGTCATCAGCCGGTGCTCGGCCACGGGCAGCCCGGCGGCGGCGAAGACCGCCTTGGCGGCGACCTTGTCCATGGCCACGGCGGAAGCGCGCAGACCGCTGCCGGTGTAGGGCAGGTGCAGCCAGTCCAGCACGCCCTGGATGCAGCCATCCTCGCCGAAACGGCCATGCAGGGTGTTGAACACCACGTCGGGCTTCGCGGCCTGCAAAGCGCCGATCAGCGCACCGAGATCAGCAGTGACATCGATGGGGGTGACCGCATACCCAGCCTGGCGCAGCGCCGCGATGCATTGCGCGCCGGAGTTCAACGAGACTTCGCGCTCGGCCGAGATGCCGCCGTAGAGGACCGCGACGTGTTTCATGCCACGTCCCCGATGCGCTTGATTTCCCATTCCAACGTCACGCCCGACTGCGCCAGGACGCGTGCGCGGACCTGTTCGCCCAAGGCTTCCAGCTCGGCCGCCGTGGCGCCGCCGGTGTTGAGCAGGAAGTTGCAGTGCTTCTCGCTGACCTGCGCGGCACCCAGCGTCAGGCCGCGGCAGCCGGCGGCGTCGATCAGCTCCCACGCCTTCTGGCCCGGCGGGTTCTTGAAGGTACTGCCGCCGGTGCGGGCGCGGGTCGGCTGCGTGGCTTCCCGCGCGACGCGGATCTCGGTCATGCGGGCGGCAATGGTGCTGGCCGCTCCGGGCTGCGCGTTGAAGCGGGCACGGATGACGACGCCGCGGGGCGGCAGCGTGGCGTGGCGATAGCTGAAGGCGAAGGCGCTGGCGGGCAGCCGCTGGATGCCAGCCGGCGTGGCGATTTCCGCCCAGTCCAGCGTGTCCGTCACCTCGCGGCCATAGGCGCCGGCGTTCATCGCCACCGCGCCGCCGATACTGCCGGGGATGCCGCTCAGGAACTCCAACCCGGTCAGGCCAGCGGCGGCGGCGTGCTCGGCCACGGTGGCGTCCAGGCTGGCAGCGCCGGCGATAACGCCATCGGCTTCCACAGCTACCTTGCCGAACGCACCGCCCAGCCGCAGCACCACGCCGCGGAAGCCTCCATCGCGAATGATCAGGTTGGAGGCGGCGCCCAGGATGGTCAGCGGCGTCGCGGCGTCCAGGCCCGCCAGCAGCGCCACTAGGTCCTCGGCATCGGCCGGGCGCACCAGCCATTCCGCCGGACCGCCGACGCGAAACCAGGTGAAGGGCGCCAGCGCCGCGCCGGCCTGCACGCGGCCACGCAGCAAGGGCAGGGCGTGCGCGTTCTTCATGCGCGCACTCATTGGCCGCCGCCACGCTGGCGCAGCGCACTGCGGCCGGGCGTGCGGGCCTGCAAGGCGGTCAACTGCGCCGGCAGCGCCGCTGCCCAGGTGGTGATGTTGCCGGCGCCGAGGCACACCACGAAATCGCCCGGCTTGGCGATCGCGTGCAGCATCTCTGCGAGCGAATCGGGTCCGGGCAGGGGCACCACGCTACGGTGCCCACGCGCCCGCAGCCCGTCCACCAGCGCGTCCTTGTCCATGCCCTCGATCGGGGCTTCGCCGGCAGCATAGACATCCGCGATGATGACGGTTCCCGCGTCGTTCATGCAGGAACAGAAATCCTCGAACAATGTCGCTAGGCGGGAGTAGCGGTGCGGCTGCACCACCGCGATGACGTCGCGCGCGCCGGCCTGCCGCGCCGCCTTCAACACGGCGGCAATCTCGACGGGGTGGTGGCCGTAGTCGTCGATGACAGCGATGCCACCGGCCTCGCCGACGCGGGTGAAGCGGCGCTTGACACCCTTGAAGCCGGCCAGCGCCGACCGGATGGTGTCGCTGTCGATGTCCATCTCCACGCCCACCGCAATGGCGGCCAGCGCGTTCTGCACATTGTGCTGGCCCAGCATGGGCAGGCGGAAGGGCTGCAGCGCGCGGCGGCGACCGGTGACGCGGTCGCGCACCGAAACCTCGAAGCTGGCGCCCATGCGGTCCGTGAGCAGCTTCTCGGCGCGTACATCGGCCTGCGGCGAAAAGCCGTAGGTCACCAACCGGCGGTCCAGCTTGGGGATCATCGCTTGCACCTCCGGGTGGTCCAGGCACAGCACGGCAAAGCCGTAGAACGGGATGTTGCCGACGAACTGGGCGTAGCCTTCCTTCATCGCCTCGTCGGTGCCCCAGTGGTCCAGGTGCTCAGGGTCCATGTTGGTGACGATGGCAACCGTGCTGGGCAGCCGCAGGAAGCTGCCGTCGCTCTCGTCGGCCTCCACCACCATCCAGTCGCCGCCACCCAGGCGCGTGTTGGTGCCGTAGGCGTTGATGATGCCGCCATTGATCACCATCGGGTCGTACTTGGCGGTTTCCAGCACCGCGCCGACCAGGCTGGTGGTGGTGGTCTTGCCATGCGTGCCGCCGACGGCGATGGACCACTTCAGCCGCATCAGCTCCGCCAGCATCTCGGCGCGGCGCACCACCGGCACCAGGCGCGAGCGCGCGGCGGCAACCTCCGGGTTGTCCTTCTTCACCGCGGTGGAGACGACGACGACTTGCGCATTGCCGAGGTTTTCCTCGGTGTGGCCGATGCTGACGGGAATGCCGGCCTCGCGCAGGCGGGTGACGTTGTAGCCCTCCGCGATATCGCTGCCCTGCACGGTGTAGCCAAGGTTGTGCAGCACTTCCGCGATTCCGGACATGCCGATGCCGCCGATGCCGACGAAGTGGATGGGGCCGATGGTCAGGGGCAGGGCGCGCATCTAGGGGGTCTCCGTCAGGCCAAGGGCCCGCTTGCGTTCGGCCGCCACCTGGGGCGCGCGGGTCAGCCAGACCACCAGGTCCGCCAGGGCGCGGGCGGCCTGCGGCCGGCCAAGCCGGGCTGCGCTTTCGGCGGCGCTGGCGAGGGGCGCCGGTACGCCGAACAGCCCGGCCAGGCGGACCGAGAGGGTGTCGGGGGTGAACTCGGGTTGGGGCATCAGCCAGGCGCCGCCGAAATCGGCCAGCGCCCGGGCATTGCCGGCCTGATGGTTGTCGATGGCGCCGGGCAGCGGCACCAGGATGGACGGTCGGCCGGCGCAGGCCAGTTCGGCGATGGTGGAGGCACCGGCACGGCCGATGACCAGGTGGGCCATGGCCAACCGCGTCGCTACATCCGGGAAGAACCGGGAGAGCTCGGCAGCGACTCCGGCCTCGTCATAGGCGGCGCGGACGCGATCCAGGTCCTCGGCGCGGCATTGCTGCGTCACCACCAGGCGCTGACGCAACTGACTGTCCAGCCGGGCGACGGCTTCGGGTACCACATCGGCGAAGATGCGCGCGCCGAGCGAGCCGCCGAGCACGAGCAGGCGGATGACGCCATCCGGCGCCGGGGCGACATAGCCCTGGCCCGACAACTCGGCCAGCGCCGGGCGCACGGGGTTGCCGACCACCCGCTTCTGCGCGCCGGGTGGCACCTTTTCCGTCTCGGCGAAGGACAGCGCGAGGGCATCGACCCGCGTGGCCAGCAGCCGGTTGGCGCGGCCGAGCACGGCGTTCTGTTCATGGATGACGGTGATCGGCCGGCGGGCGCCCATGGTCAACGCGGCCAGCAGCGGCGGCACGCTGGGGTAGCCGCCGAAGCCGACCACGGCCTGCGCCTTCAGCCGGCGCAGCAGGCCCAGCGCGGTAAAGGTGCCGGTGGCGATGCCAAAGGCGCCGCGCAGCTTGCCGAAAAGCCCATGCCCGGCCAGGCCCGAACCGGCGAGCACGAAGCGTTCGGCGCGGGCGAAGGCCGGGCTTTCGAAGGCGGCCGAGCGGGCATCGGTCATCAACGCCACGGTTTCGCCGCGCGCCAGCAGTTCAGCCGCCAGGGCTTCCGCGGGGAACAGGTGTCCACCGGTGCCGCCGGCGGCGATGACGATGGGGTGCCCGGGTTGGCCGCTCATTCGGCGGCCTCGCTGCGGCTGGTGCGGCGGCGGGTCAGCGCCAGCAGCATGCCCATGCCCAGCGCGATGGCTAGCGCCGAGGAGCCGCCATAGGAAATGAATGGCAGCGTCATGCCCTTGGCCGGGATGAGTTGCAGCGAGCTGGCCATGTTGATGAAGGCCTGCAGCCCGAACTGCGCCAGCAGTCCGGTGGTCGCCAGCACCACCACCTGGTCCTGTTCCGCCAGCAGCTTCAGCAGGCCGCGGACCACGACGAAGCAGAACACCGCCAGGATCAGCATGCAGATGACCAGGCCGAATTCCTCCCCCGTGACCGCGAAGACGAAGTCGGTATGCGGGTCGGGCAGCGAGTTCTTCACCGTGCCCTCGCCCGGGCCGGTGCCGAGCAGGCCGCCATGGCCGAAGGCTTCGGCGGCGCGGTCCACTTGGAAGTTGTCGCGCCCGCCCGGCGCCGCGGTACCGCTCCACCAGCGGTCGAACCGGTCGCGGAAGTGCGGCATGGTGAAGTAGATGCCGATGCCGCCGAGCACGCCGAGGCCGCCCATGCAGGCCACGATCATCCAGTGGATGCCGGCGACGAAGACCTGGGCAAAGAACACGGCGACGATGACGATGAGCATGCCGATATCCGGCTGCGACTTCAGCACCACCGCGATACCGGCCAGCATGACCACCGCTGCACCGTACCACGCCAGGCGCGGCTTCAGCACGGCGAAGCGCCCCATGCCCGCGGCCAGGGCGGCGCGGCGATTGCCTTCCGCCAGCAGAAGCGCGGTGGTAACGGCAAAGCAGGGCTTGAGGAACTCCGAGGGCTGCAACTGCTGGCCGGCGACGCGCAGCCAGCGGTGCGCGCCGTTGATCTCGGGGCCGAACTTCAGCGCCAGCGCGGTGGCGACGAAGGCGATGGCGCAGCCGACCAGCGCGAGCAACTGCACCCGCTTGCGCTCCAGCAGGCTGATCGCGACCATCATGGCGGCGGCGGCGGCGAGGAAAAACACCTGCTTGCCGATGAATATGGACGGATCGATGCCCTGGCGGCGCGCGGCCATGGGTGCCACCGCCAGCATTGCGACGTAGCCCAGCACCATCAGCAGCACCAGCGCGTAGAGGCTGAACCGATCGACGGTCCACCACCAGCGGCCGAGCACCGAGGTATCCGTGCGGGAGACCGCCATCAGCTGCGCTCCTTCATAACCAGGACGAGGTCGCGGAAGCGGTCGCCGCGTTGCTCGAAACCGGTGAACTGGTCCCAACTGGCACAGGCCGGGGAGAGCAACACCACCGGGGCGGCGCCCGAGAAGGCGGCGGCGGCGGCGGCGGCGACAGGCAGGGCGGCGTCCAGCGTGCCGGCGACCTCATGCGAAACGCCGGCCTGTGCCAGCACTTGGGCGAAGGCCGGCGCCGCCTCGCCGATCAGCACCGCATGGGCGATGCGCGGGAAGTACGGCGCCAGCGGGCCGATGCCGTCTGCCTTGGCCTGGCCGCCGGCGATCCAGACCACCCGGCCATAGCTGGCCAGCGCGCGCACGGCGCTGTCGGCGTTGGTCGCCTTGCTGTCGTTGATGAAGCGTACGCCGTTGATGTCGGCGACCAGTTCCTGGCGATGCGGCAGGCCGGGGTAGCTCAGCAGCCCGTCGGCCACTTCCGCCCGCGTCAGGCCCAGCGCCAGGGCGGCGGCACTGGCGGCCGCGGCGTTCTGGGCATTGTGGGCACCGGGCAGGGCGCGGGCCAACGTCAGGTCGGCGATCACACCCGCCGCGTCGCGCAGCAGCGCGCCCTCGGCCCAGATGCCCCCGTGTTGCGGCGCCTGCGCGGAGATCGGCACCAGCCGCGCGGTTACGGACGTGGCCGCGGTCAGGGTGTCGTCCTGGCCGAGGATGGCGAGGTCCTGCGGCCGCTGCCGGTCGAACACATGCGCCTTGGCCGCGGCGTAGCCAGCCATGTCGCCGTGGCGGTCAATGTGGTCCGGCGAGAGGTTCAGCAACACCGCAATGTCGAAGCGCGTGCTGGCCAGCCGTTCCAGCGAATAGGACGACATTTCCAGCACGTAGACCCCGGCATCTCCCAGCAGCGGCATGGCCAGTGCGGCGGGGCCCAGGTTGCCGCCGGCCACCGCTTCTCGCCCTGCGCCGACCAGCATGTGGTGCAGCAGCGCCGTGGTGGTGGACTTGCCATTCGTGCCGGTAATGCCGACGAAGCGCGCGGCGCTGCCCGAAGCGCGGACGGCACGGTACAGGTATTCCACGTCGCACAGGATCGGCTTGCTCGCCGCCCGCGCGGCGGCGGCGGCGGGGTGCACGCGCGGCAGCACATGCGGTATGCCGGGCGAGAGCAGCAGCGAGTCGAAGTCGAAGGCCAGCGCCGGGTCGGCCACGCGCAACCCGGCGGCCAGCGCGGCGTCGCGCCCGGCCGGCTTGTCGTCCCAGCACGTCACCGCGGCGCCCCATTCCGCCAGCCGCGCGGCCGCCGGCAGCCCGGCCTTGCCGAGACCGACCAGGGCGATGCGCTCGCCGGCAAAGGGACGGAAGGTGCTCATCGGATCTTCAACGTGCTCAGGCCGACCAGCGCCAGCACCATGGCGATGATCCAGAAGCGGATGACGATGGTCGGTTCGGCCCAGCCCTTCTTCTCGAAGTGGTGGTGCAGCGGCGCCATCAGGAAGACGCGGCGGCCTGTGCGCTTGTACCAGAACACCTGGATGATGACGGAAACCGTCTCCACCACGAACAACCCGCCGACGATGGCCAGCACCAGCTCATGCTTGGTGGCAACAGCCACGGCGCCCAGCGCGCCGCCGAGCGCGAGCGACCCCGTATCCCCCATGAAGACCGCGGCCGGTGGCGCGTTGAACCACAGGAAGCCAAGGCCGGCGCCGATCAGCGCGGCGCAGAACACCGCCAGTTCGTTGGCGCCGGGCACGTGTTGCAATTGAAGGTAGCCGGCGAAGATGCTGTTGCCGACCAGGTAGGAGATCAGCACGAAGACGCCGGCGGCGATCATGACCGGCACCACCGCCAAGCCGTCCAGCCCGTCGGTCAGGTTCACCGCGTTGGAGGCGCCCATCATCACGAACATGGCGATGATGGGAAACAGGTAGCCGAAGTTCAGCAGGGCTTCCTTGAACACCGGAATCGCCAGCCGGGTATCCAGCCCCTTTGGCAGAAGCCAGACGATCCAGATGGAGACGGCAAGGCCAAGGCCTGACTGCACCGCCAGCTTCATCCGCCCGGAGACGCCCTTGGTGTTGCGCTTGGTCACCTTCAGCCAGTCATCGGCGAAGCCCAGCAGGCCGTATCCCACGGTTAGTACCAGCACGGCCCAGACCAGCCCGCTGCGCAGGTCCACCCACAGCAGGGTGGAGGCCACCAGCGCCATCAGGATCAGCACCCCGCCCATGGTGGGCGTGCCCTTCTTCTCCACCAGGTGGCGTGCCGGGCCGTCCTCGCGGATCGGCTGGCCGCCCTTCTGGAAGGTGCGGAGGAAGCGAATGACGCTCGGCCCCAGCGCCAGCGACAGCACCAGCGCGGTCAGGCAGGCGGCGCCGGCGCGGAAGGTGGTGTAGCGGATCAGGTTGAACAGCGCGAAGCTGTCCGACAGGGGCGCGAAGATGTTGAAGATCACGAGAGAGGCTCCGTCAGCGCCTGGATGATCACGGCCATGCGGCTGCCGAGGGAGCCCTTCACCAGCACGGCGTCGCCAGGACGCAGCGCCGCGCTGACGAGGGGCGCGAGGCTTGTCGAATCCGCCGCCTGTGCGCCCTGCCTATCGGCGGGCAGGGCGGCGAAAAGATGGCCCATCAAGGGCCCACAACAGAACGTCAGGTCGGTTGCGGCGGCCACATCGGCGGCCAGTTCGGCATGCAGGGCGGGGCCGTGGTCGCCGAGTTCGCGCATATCCCCCAGCACCGCGATCCGCCGGCACGCCGGCTGCGCCGCCAGCACTGCCAGCGCGGCGCGGATGGAGGCGGAGGAGGCGTTGTAGGAATCGTCCAGCAGCAGCGCCTCGCCGCCCGGCAGCGCAATGGCCCGGCGCGCGCCACGCCCTGCCGCGGCACCAAAGCCAGCCAGCGCGGCGGCGGCGCGGGCGGGCGGCGCGCCCAGCGCCACGGCGGCGGCCAGCGCGGCGCAGGCATTCACCGCCAGGTGGCGGCCGGGGGCGCCGAGCGCCACATGCAGGGTTTCGCCATGCAGGCGGATCGTCGCCTCGCCAGCCTCGGCCGTGCCGGCGTAGTGCAGCAGCTGAGAATCGGACGGCGCCTCGCCAAAGCCTTGGGCGCGCGGCCCGGCGGCGGCACGCAGCAGCGGGGCGAAATCGCTGTCGGCGGGGTAGATGCCGACGCCGCCCGGCTCCAGGCCCTGGAAGATGTCGGCCTTTTCGCGGGCGATTTCCTCGCGACTGCCGAGATGGCCGAGATGCGCCGTGCCAACATTGGTGATGACCGCCACATCCGGCCGCGCCAGCCGCGCCAGCGGGGCGATCTCCCCGCGATGGTTCATGCCAATCTCGATGACGGCGAAGGCGGCGTCACCCGGCTGGCGCGCCAGGGTCAGCGGCACGCCCCAATGGTTGTTGTAGCTGGCCACGGCCGCATGCGTCGTGCCGCAGGCGGCCAGCGCGGTACGCAGCATGTCCTTGGTCGTGGTCTTGCCGACGCTGCCGGTGATCGCGGCGAAGCGGGCTTGGCTGCGGGCGCGGCCGGCGGCGCCGAGCGCGGTCAGGCCGGCCAGCGTATCGGCCACGGTCAGCAGCGGGGCGCCCGCGACGGGGCGGTCCACCATGCAGCAGGCAGCGCCGGCGGCCAGCGCGGCGGGGACGAAGTCGTGGCCGTCGCGCACATCCCGCAACGCGATGAACAGGTCCCCGGGTTGCACCGCGCGGCTGTCGATGGCGATGCCGGAGATGGCCAATTCAACCGGCAGCGTGCCAGCGGTGGCGGTACGCAATTCGGCGGAGGACCAAAGCGGGTGGGTCATGGGCGCGGCCGATCCAGTTCGGCGGCCAACTGCCGCACCACGGCCACGTCGTCGAACGGGTGGGTGACGGCGCCGATGGTCTGGCCGGGTTCGTGACCCTTGCCGGCCACCGCCAGCACGTCGCCGGGCTGCAACTCGGCCAGCGCCAGTGCGATGGCATGGCGGCGGTCGCCGGCATCGATGCCGGCGGGCCAAGGGGCGCCCATGCCGGCCAGCACGGCGGCGCGGATGGTCGCGGGGCCCTCGCTGCGCGGGTTGTCGTCGGTGACGAAGCAGCGGTCGGCCAGGTCGGCGCAGGCCGCGCCCATCAGCGGGCGCTTGCCGGCGTCGCGGTCGCCGCCAGCACCGAAGACGACCAGCAGCCGCCCAGCCGCGTGCGGACGCAGCGAGGTCAGCAGGGTGCGCAGGCCATCCGGCGTATGCGCGTAGTCCACGTAAACCGCGGCGCCGTTCGGCAGGGTGGCCGCCAGTTCCAGCCGGCCACGGACCGGCAGCAGGTGGGGCAGCAACGCCACCCCCTGCGCCGCCTGCAGGCCGCAGGCCAGGGCCAGCGCCAGGGCGAGCAGGGCGTTGTCGGCCTGGAAGCGCCCGACCAGCGGCAGGTGCAGCGTGTGGTCCTGGCCCTGCACGGCAAACGTCAGGTCCTGGCCATCCGGTCGGGGCTGCTGGTGGCGCAGGTGCAGGGCGTCGCCCGCCTCCCCCACCGTCAGCAACCGCGGCCGGCTGCGCAGGGCGCCCAGCGTCTCGGCATCCATGTCCGCATTGGCCACCGGCACCGCGCCTTCGGGCAGCAGCGCGTCGAATAGTCGCAGCTTGGCGGCCCGATAGGCGGCCATGTCGCCGTGGTAGTCCAGGTGGTCGCGCGTCAGGTTGGTGAAGCCGGCGGCGGCTAGCCGCACGCCGTCCAACCGGCGCTGTTCCAGGCCGTGGCTGCTGGCTTCGATGGCGACATGGGTGATGCCGGCCTGCGCCAGCGCCGCCAGTGTGGCGTGCAGCGTCACCGGGTCCGGCGTTGTCAGCGAGGGGCCGGGCGCGAAGCCCTCGGCGATGATGCCGAGCGTGCCGATGCTGGCAGCGCGATGGCCGGCGAGGGTCCAGAGTTGGCGGAGGAAATCCACCGTACTGGTCTTGCCGTTGGTGCCGGTGACGGCGACGACGCAACCCGGCTGCGGTCCGGCCAGCGCGGCGGCGGCCAGGGCCAGGGCGCGGCGCGGGTCGGCCGCCCACAGCATGGGGGCGTGGCCCGGCGGCGTTCCCTCGGGGGCGAGGATCGCGGCGGCGCCAGCGGCCTCGGCGGCGGGAATGAAGGCGCGGCCATCCGCGCGGCTGCCGGGCAGGGCGGCAAACAGTAAGCCGGGCGTCACCGCCCGGCTGTCGGCCGTCACTCCCCGCACCTCGGCTTCCGCCAGGATGGCGCCATCCGGCGGGCGGGCGCCCGCGACGCGAAGGAGCTCAGCGAGGCGCAATCGGCACCTCCGGCGCCGCCACCAGGCGAACCGGGGTTTCGGTCGCGGTGCGGCGAATGACGCTGGGCGGCGGCAGCGTCGGCATGGCGGCCGGGCGGGCGGGCGTGGCCTGGCTGGGCGGCGCGGTTGGCGGGGCCGCTGCCGCCGGGCGCGGCGCATTGCCCGGCCGGGCCGGCGGGACCGAGATGGCGATGGTCTGCTGGATCTGCGCCGCGCGGTCGATCTCCGGCACCAGGCCCAGCACCGGGGCGACGCGGGTGATGACGTCGTGCGCTGCCGGCGCCGCCACCCAGCCGGCGGTGGCGAAGCCGTGGCTGCGCGCGTTCGGGCTGGGTTCGTCCACCATGACATAGACCGCGTAGCGCGGCGCGTTCATCGGGAAGGCGCCGACGAAGGCGGCGATGCGCTTGTTTTCCATGTAGCGCCCATGCGGGCCGGATTTCTGCGCCGTGCCGGTCTTGCCGCCGACGAAGAACCCCGGCACTTCCGCCGACTTGCCGGAGCCATCGGTCACCACCAGGCGCATCAGCCGGCGCAGCGTGTCCGACGTGCGTTCGCTGACGACGCGGGTGCCCGGGCGGGGCTCCCCGGCCGGCTGGGCGACGATCGTGGGCTGGCGAAGTATGCCGCCATTGGCCAGCGCCGAGACTGCGGTGATGACGTGCAGCGGGGTCACCGCGATGCCTTGGCCATAGGCGATGGTCATGGTGCTGACTTCGCGCCAGCCCGCGGCCGAGGGCGCCAGGGGCCGGCGCAGGCCGGGCAGTTCCACCGTCAACGGCGCCAGCTGCCCCAGGCGCACCATGAACTCGCGCTGCCGCTGCGGCCCGGCGGTCATCGCCATGTGCGCGGCGCCAAGGTTGGACGAGAACTGCAGCACTTCCGGGAAACTGAGCCAGCGCCCCTTGCCGCGATAGTCATGCACCGTGAAGCGCCCGACCTTGATATCGCGGGAGGCGTCGAAGCTGCTGTTCAGATTGGCGGTGCCGTATTCCAGCGCCATGGCGGCCGTCAGCAGCTTGAAGGTGGAGCCCGGCTCGTACACGCCGCTGGTGACGCGGTTGTAGCGCTCGCAGCGGTTGGAGACGCGGTTACGCTCCTCCTGGTCCGGGCCGCAGAAGCGGGCGCCCATGGGGTCGTTGCCGTCATAGTCCGGCAGGCTGACCATGCCGAGGACTTCGGCGGTGGTGATGTCCATCAGCACGCCGGCGCCGCCGATGCCGCTGTAGTCCACGATCGCGCGGCTCACCGCATCCCGCAGCGCCAGTTGCACGCGGATGTCGAGCGAGAGGCGCAGCGGTTGGCGGTCGATGCGGAGCTGACGGTCGAAGGTCAGCTCGGCGCCGGCCACGCCGCGATTCTCCAGGTCGATCACCTGGCCCAGCACATGCACCGCGCTGCGGCCCTGGGGGTAGATCCGGCGTTCCGTGTTGCGGAACTCGATGCCATAGGCGCCGGCGTTGAGGACGCGCTGGTGCTCCTGCGGCGTCACGTCATGGCGGATATAGACGAAGCGGGCGGGTTCCTCGGTGCCGGGGACCTTGTGCGGGCTGAGCCGGGCGATCAGCGCGTCGCGGTTCATGTCCGGGAAGACGGTCCGCAGCAGGTCCGCCACGCGGACCGCATTCGCCGGCGAGCCGATCGCCTCGGGGTCCGCGGTCAGCGAGGCACCGGGCAGGCTGGCGGCCAGCGTCTCGCCGTTGCGGTCGAGGATGCGGGCGCGGGTGACGGTGGTCTCGGTCGGCGAGGGCAACCGTACCGCCTGGCGAGGGCGCGGCAAGGTCGGGTCCAGCACCGTGGCGCGCAGCAACTGCCCGCCCACCGCCGCGAACAGCCCGCAGAAGCCGATGGCGGCCAGCAGCAGGCGGCCGCGACTGGTGTCGGCCTGGCGGCGGCGCGCCAGGTCGGGAGCGGAGTTGACCTTTTCCAGGGAGCGGCCCGGAGTACGCGGGGCGGCGCCGACCGTGCGGCCAAGCGGCGCTGCATCCGGCGCCGGCGGCGGGCGGTCCGGCATGAAGGGCTCGTTCATCGGCCGAAACCACCCAGCGTGGCGGCATTGGCGGTGCCATAGGGCACCGGCGGCGCCAGCAGCGGCGCGCCGAGACCACCCAGCAGGGAACGCGCAGGCAGCTCGGGCGCCGGCAGCTGGCGAGGCGGCTGGGTTGCCCGGGCATAGGCCTGAGGCGCCGGGGTGTAGGCCGGCGCGGCGTTGTACGGCAACGCCTGGGCGGCAGGCGCGGCGATCGGCGGCAGGGCCGGGCGCGGTGTCGGCGGCGAGCTGGCCCGGGGCGTGGCGGCGAGGACGGCGCGCGGTTCCACCATGGCCAGCAGGTGCGGCGGAGCGGGGGGCGGCAGCGGCAGGGCTTCGTCCTCGGCGACGGCATCGGCTTGCGGCACGGCGGCGGGCAGCACGCTGGCCAAGGCAGGGGCCGGCGCGATGCTGACCGGGTTGGCGGGCCGGGTGCTGGCCAGCACCACCGTCGGCGCCAGCAGTGCCGGCGGCAGCAGGGCAATGGCGATATCGGGGGCCGAAGCGCCGTCCCGCCGGGTGAAGGCCGAGGGCTTCGCGTCCGGCGTCTGCTGCGCGGGCAGCCGACGCTCCAACTCGGCGAAGCTGCGGTTCTGCGGGGTCTGCGAAACATCCTGCGGCAGCAGCAGCTGCGACAGCTGGCGCAGCCGCGGCAGGTCGTTCAGCGTGCCCCAGACGGATTCCAGGGTCTCCTTCTGCTTCTGCGATGCCTTGATCTGCTCGGCGACGCCGGCCAGCTCGCGGTCCAGCAGGGCGGTGCTGTGCTTCACCTGGAACAGGTTCCAGCCGAAGGCGGCAGCAACCAGGAAGCAGAGGACGGTGAAGGGTCGGAAGATCATGCCACGTCCATCCTGCCGCCAGGGGCGGCGCTTATGCATTCAAGCGCACGCAGCCGGGCTGAACGCGCGCGCGGGTTTGCAGCGGTTTCGGTGGTGCCTGGGCGCAATGCTTTCGCCACCAGCAGCCGGAACGGCGCGGCCGCGCCACGGTTTTGCAGTGCCGCAGGGTTGTGCCGTGATGCGCTTCCTGCGCGACCACAGGCGTTCTGCATGAACCGCTTGACGATGCGATCTTCCAGGGAGTGGAACGCCACGACCACCAATCGCCCACCAGGCGAAAGCAGGCTCAACGCAGCCGCGAGACCGCGTTCCACTTCCCCCAACTCGTCATTCACCACGATGCGCAGCGCCTGAAAGCTGCGCGTGGCGCTGTCGATGCCGGAAGGGTCGCGCGGCACCTTGCTGCGGATCACTTCGGCCAGGCGATGCGTGGTGGTGATGGGGGCTTCGGCACGGGCGGCGACGATGGTCTTGGCGATGCGGCGCGACAGCCGTTCCTCGCCGAAAGTGAACAGGATGTCCGCCAGTTCCGCCTCGGGCAGCTTGTTGACCAGGTCGGCGGCTGTCTTGCCCTCGCGGCCCATGCGCATGTCCAGCGGGCCGTCGGTGCGGAAGCTGAAGCCGCGCTCCGCCTGGTCCAACTGGAAGGAGCTGACGCCGAGGTCCAGCACCACGCCATCCAGCTTGCTGAGGCCGCGTTCGGCCAGCAGGTCCACCATGTCGCCGAAGCAGCCGGGGATCAGGTGCAGCCGGCCGGGGAAGCGGGCGGCCAGGCCAGCGCCGCGGTCAATGGCGTCGGGGTCGCGGTCGGTGGCGTAGAGCGTGCAGTCGGCGGCCTCAAGGATGGCCTCCGCGTAGCCGCCTCCCCCAAAGGTGCCGTCCAGGTAGGTGGCGCCGGCGCGGGGGGCCAGCGTCTCGACCACCTCGGCCAGCATCACCGGGACATGGCCGCTCATGTCGCGGCGTCCATCTCGGCGTCGCGGGCGAGCTGCTCGGCGTAGAGGCCGGGGGTCCAGATGTGGAACAGATCGACCATGCCGACGAAGCTGACCGGGCCTTCCAGCCTGGCGTGCTTGATCAGCGCATCGGGCAGCAGCAGGCGGCCATCGCCGTCGACCCGGGCGGTGATGGCGCTGGCGGCCCACTTGCGGCTGAGACGGGCGAATTCCGGGGTGAAGCGGCCGACCCCGCGCAGCGCTTCCTCCAGCACCTGCTGATAGACCGGCTGCGGCCAAACCTCGATGCAGGGCGAACCATCGCAAGCGCGCAGCATGACTTCCTCGGCATTCAGCTGGGCCAGCTTCTGGCGGTAGGGCGCGGGCACGGAAAGACGACCCTTGCGGGCGTCAAACGTGCCATCGTAGCTGCCCGTGAATTGGGACATGGTCCCGTGATGCCCCCCGAAGGCTCGTAACCCTGGCCGGGGGAAGCGGCCGGTAAGGAGCCCCCCGACCCCTTACCGGCTCGCCCGACCTGCCCGATCAGAACGGCTCGCCCCCCCGAGCGTCGCGTTCCTCACGAGCACTTATGGGATAGCACGGGCAAGTTTGGGCATTCAAGGGCCGAGTATGGGCGGAGGGTGGATTGCTGCGGGCGATTTTTGGTTATTCACCAATAAGTAAGCCCGGTTCACCTCACCCAAGAAGAAAGGTAAAATTAGCATTAAATATACAAATTCACCACTCAAGTGAGGCCTGGGAGCTGTGGAAAACCTGTGTGTAACCTTGGGGATAAAATTGCGCCAGGCGGCCTGTAAGCCGGGTTCTGTACACCTGGGGGATAAGCCCCTGATGTGACGACCATTCCTCTGCGGCGCGCCTTGCGGCGAACCTGTAGCGACCAACCCGAGGGACAGGGCGGGAACGCCCCCGCGCCAGCAGGCAAGCCTGCCGCGCCGGCCCCTCCTATTCGGTCTTGCTCCGCGATAGGGTTTACCGTGCCGCCCCCATTGCTGGGGGCGCGGTGGGCTCTTACCCCACCCTTTCACCCTTACCCCTGGGTCTTGCGACCGAAGGGCGGTTTGCTTTCTGTGGCACTTTCCCTGAAGGCGTTGCCGCCCCCGCCGGCCATTGGCCGGTATCCTGTTCCCGTGGAGCCCGGACTTTCCTCCGGCTTCGGTTGCCCGAAGCCCGCGGTCGTCCGGCCGCCTGACGCCCGGCGGCTATGCGCCCGGGGGCAGGTGTCGTCAATCAGTCACGCAACCGCGCGGGCGGCTTCCAGCACTTCGTCATTGGTGGTGCGGCGCAGCTCGCGGGGCTCGTCCAGGTCATAGGCGCGGCCGCGATGCAGCGTGGCGCGGTTATCCCACATCACCAGGTCGCCGGGCTGCCACTGGTGGCTGTGGCGGAACTGCGGCTGGGTGGCGTGCTCCAGCAGGTCCAGCAACAGCATCTTGCCCTCGGCCACGCCCATGCCGAGAATGCGGCGGCAATGGATGCCGCAGAACAGCACCTCCCGCCCGCTGCCGGGGTGGATCCGGTGCAGCGGCCAGACCACCGCCGGCAGCACGGCCAGTTGGTCGGGCGTATAGCCGTCGTCGCCCAGCAGGGTGATGCGGGAATGCAGCGCGAAATGCTCGGCTTCCAGCCCGCGGACCTTCCGCTTCAGCCGTTCCGGCAGGGCATCCCAGGCGGCGCGTAGATCGACATATTCGGTCTCGCCGCCCCAGCTGGGCAGCTTGACCGCCGAGAGCATGGAATAGCTGACCGCCGGCGCCTGGAAGCTGCTGTCGGAATGCCAGAGCTGGTTCGCCAGGCCGCTGACGATCTTGGGGTTGTCGCGCGGCAGCGGCATGCCATCGGGGTCCACATTGGAGATGTCGATCAGCGCCATGTCGCGCATGCGCTCCACCCGGCCGCCGATCTTCTTCAGCCCGGGGTTGAGCGGGCCGAACTGCTTGGCCATGGCGACCTGCTGTTCCTGCTCCATCGGCTGGCCGCGCCAAACCAGGACGGCGTGCTGGTCCATCGCCGCGACCACGGCGGCGATCTCGGCGGGCGCCAACGGGCGGGTCAGGTCAAGGCCGCTGGCTTCGGCGGCGAAGTGCTGGTGCAGCGGGCGCAGGGTGAGGCTCATGGCCGGTTTCCTCATGCTTTGCGTGGCAGGCTAGCCCTGGTTGGCCAGCCGCGCCACTGCCACCAGCATGGCAAGGGTCTCGGCATCGGCCAGGCCGGTAACTGCCGCCGGTCGCCAGTGGCGCTGGAAGGCCGCCAGCAGCACGGCCAGAGGGAGGTCAGTGCGGTAGCCGATGGCCTGCAGCAGAGGCAGCGCCGGCTGTTCCGGCACCGGCGGCGTCTGCGTCGGCCATAGCCCAATGCCGCAGCCGGCCAGGCCCTGCCAGTCGAACAACTCGCCGGGGTCCTGCTTGCGGTCCGGCGCGATGTCACTATGCGCCACGACGTTGCGGGCGGGTATGGGGCGCCGGGCGAGGATGCCCTGGCACAGCTCCGCCACCGCGGCCATCTGCAGGGCGGGGAAGTCGCGGTAGCCCCAGTCATGGCCCGGGTTGACGATCTCGATGCCGATCGACCGCCCGTTCAGCCCCTCGGCCCCGCGCCAGTGGGAGATTCCGGCATGCCAGGCGCGCCGATCCTCCGGCACCAGGCAGTGGATCAGGCCGTCTTCCTCCACGACATAGTGGCTGGAGACGGTCTTCGGGGCCTCGGGGTCGCGGAGCAGCGCGATGGCGGCGGCAGCGGTCTGCATGCCGGTATAGTGCAGGACCAGGTGGTCCACGGGCTGGCCTTCGGGCCGCTCATCGTGGTTGGGGCTGGGGGTTTGGCGGATCATCGCAGGTGCCTAGAGGCCGCGCTCGCGCTTGATGCGGTCCCAGGCGGCATTGATCTCGGCCACCTTGTCGGTGGCGCGCTTGACGAACTCCTGCGGCACGCCGCGCGCCGCCAGGCTGTCCGGGTGGTTTTCGCGCATCAGGTTGCGCCAGGCCGGGCGCAACTCGTCATCGCTGGCGGCGCGGCTGACGCCGAGCGTCATGTAGGCATCGGCCTCGGAGGCGCTGGGGGCGGTGCTGCTGGTGCCGGAACTGCCGCTGGCGCGGCCGTCCTTGGCGCGTTCCCAGGCCAGGCGATCCAGGCCGAACCCGATATGGGCCTGCTTCAGGAACCCCAGTTCCGCATTGTTCACCGGGCCATCGGCGCGGGCGATGGCGAACAGCGCCGCCAGCACGTCCTCCAGCATCGCCTTGTTGTCGGCGAAGGCTTCGCCCAGCCGCTCGGCGAAGGGCTCGAAGCCATCGGCGCTGTCGCGGGCGCGGTCGAATAGTTGCGCCACCTCGTTGATGTTCTCGGGTGGGATGCGGAAGCTGCGCTTGAAGGTGTCGATCTCGATGCGCTTTACCGCGCCATCCACCTTGGCCAGCTTGGCCGAGAGCACGATGACCGAGATGGCGAACAGGGTTTCCCGGTTGCTCAGCATGGCCGCCAGGTCCGCCGGGCCGGGCAGGGCGCGGCCGGCGGCGGCGAGCGGGCCGCGGCCGAGCGCGCCTGCATCCGCCGCATGGCCCATGGCCATGCCGACCATGGCGCCGAACGGCCCCCCCACAGCGAAGCCCGCCACGCCGCCGATGATCTTGCCGAACAAACTCAATTGCAGCCCCTGCGCAACCACCGCGCCACGCTTAGCACGCCAAGGCGGCGGAGGGCATCACGGCCTTGCCAAGCGAAATTCTGGCGCTGGCTCCCTCGCGTGCTAAACCCTGGCCATGACCGTTCAACTCCGCACCGTGACCGCCGGCGACGCCGATACCCGGCTGGACCGCTGGTTCCGCCGCCATTTCCCGCAACTGACCCAAGGGGCGCTGCAGAAGATGCTGCGCACCGGCCAGGTGCGGGTGGATGGCAAGCGCGCCGAGACCAGCACCCGGCTGGCCGAGGGCCAGGAAGTCCGTATCCCGCCGCTGCCCGAAGGCCCGGCGCCAGACACCCGCAAGACCGTGCGGGTGGATGAGCGCGAGCAACGCGCGCTGGAAGAAATGGTGATCTACCGCGACAACGAGGTGATCGCGATCGACAAGCCTTCCGGCCTGGCGGTGCAGGGCGGCCCCGGGATCATCAAGAACCTGGATGCCATGCTGGATGCGCTGCGCTTCGGTTCCGAGGATCGGCCGCGCCTGGTGCATCGGTTGGACAAGGATACGTCGGGCGTGCTGCTGCTGGCGCGCACCCCGCATGCCGCCGCCAAGCTGGCCGAGAGCTTCCGGGGCCGGACCATGCAGAAGACCTATTGGGCCGTCGTGGTCGGAGAGCCGACGCCGCCCGAGGGGCGCATCGACCTTGCCCTGGCGAAACAAGGCGGCCCGCGGGGCGAGCGCGTGGTGGCGGTTGAGGAGGCGCGCAATGCCATCGGCATGCACGACCCCCGGCTGGGCGCCCGGGCGATCACCGATTTTTCCACGCTGGACGCGGCCAAGCGCCGGGCGGCCTGGGTGGAGCTGCGGCCCGTGACCGGGCGGACGCATCAGCTGCGCGTGCATTGCGCGGAGGCGCTGGGCTGCCCGATCCAGGGTGACGGCAAGTATGGCGGCAGCGCCGCGCATATGGAGGGGTTGGACGGCAAACTGCACCTGCATGCCCGCAGCCTGGTGCTGCCCCACCCGGTCAGCGGCACGCTGGAGATTGCCGCGCCGCTGCCTGCGCATATGAAGGCGACCTTCAAGTTCTTCGGCTTTGAAGAACCGCGCACGCCGAAGCCGCGCAAGCTGGCGTAGCGGCGGCGTGCGTTGCGGCTGAACGGTGGTGGCCGCCCGATGAAGCGGTGACCACGGTTCAGCACCTTGCAGCGGGCGGATTCACGCCTTTCACCGATTCCGTCCCAGGCGATCAGGCCCTAGGCTGCCCCCAACACTCGGGGAGACGCCTGCCATGACCGATTTGCCGCCACTCGACGCCAGCGTGTTGCCAGCCGGCATCACCGCGCGCTTCCTGCCTGACATCAACGGGCTGCGCGTCCACATCCTGGAAGCTGGCAACCCCGCCGACCCGCTGCTGCTGCTGCTGCATGGCTTTCCGGAACTGGCCTATTCCTGGCGGCATGTGATGCCGGCGCTGGCCGCGGCGGGCTACCACGTGGTGGCGCCGGACCAGCGCGGCTATGGCCGCACTACCGGCTGGGTGGGCGATTTCGACGGCGACCTGGCCTTGTACACCCTGCCCAACCTGGTGCGGGACGCGCTGGGCGTGGTGCAGGCCACCGGCCACGACCACGCCGCCGCCGTGGTGGGGCATGACTACGGTGCCAGCGTCGCCGCCTGGTGCGCGCTGCTGCGGGGCGATGTGTTCCGACGCATGGCGATCATGAGCGCGCCGTTCGGCGGGCCGCCCGCGATCCGCGACGGATTGCCGCCGGCGCCGGATGTGCATGCCGCGCTGGCCGCCCTGGCGCGGCCGCGCAAGCACTATCAGTGGTACTATTCCGAACGCCGGGCCGGGCCGGACATGGAGCATCCGCCGCAGGGCATGCACGCCTTCCTGCGCGCCTACTATCACCACAAAAGCGCGGATTGGGCCGAGAACAAGCCCTACCCGCTGCAGGGCTGGACGGCCGACGAGTTGGCGAAGATGCCAACCTACTACGTGATGGACCTGGACGAGACGATGCCGGAGACGGTGGCGCACCACATGCCCTCGCCCGCCGAGGTGGCGGCGAACCGCTGGCTGACCGAGGCGGAAATGGCGGTCTATGCCGCCGAGTACAGCCGCACCGGCTTCGAGGGCGCGCTGACCTGCTACCGCTGCCGCACCACCGGCCGCTACAATGGCCTGCTGGAGGTCTCCGCCGGCCGGCGGATCGAGGTGCCCAGCACCTTCATCGCGGGCGCACAGGACTGGGGCATCCAGCAGAACCCGGGCGCGCTGGAACGGATGGCCACCCATGCCTGCACCGACTGGCGCGGCACCCATCTGGTTGATGGCGCCGGGCATTGGGTGCAGCAGGAACAGCCGGCCGCGGTGGTGCGCCACCTGCTGGCCTTCCTCGGCTGAGGGCTTGCCG